>NZ_KB892106.1:0-128150 GCF_000373665.1 Streptomyces sp. BoleA5 | reverse complement strand
CGTTCCTCCGACCTACGCGCTACGGTGCGGGCATGGATGAACTGGCCGGCGAGCCGCTCACGGAAGAGGACTACGCATCCGTACTCGCGGCCGCGAAGACACTGTCCGGCCGATATCGAAGCGGCTGGACGCTCAACGAGGCGCTGGCCAGGTGGCGGCTCGTGGTGAAGGACGTCGAAGCAGGCTTCGATACCCAGTGGATCTGGGAGTACCACAACGAGCTGGCCTGCCGAGATTGGCTAGCCGAAGCTTGGCCGATCCTGTCTGCGAGGGTGCGAGCCGTCCGCCAACCCTTCCTTGATACTTGGGATGATCGATTCATCGCCGCCACAGCGCCCATGCGGCAGACCCCTGCGGTCTCCGGCAGACGGGATCGGTGGTGGCACGGCCGCTATCCACGCGTTGTTACCGGTGATCCCAGCGAGGATCTACCCGCACCGTGGTCGCCAGCTCCGACATTCATCGAAGATGACTGACCATAAGAGGTGCCTCCACGCGCCCAGACAACCAGGCGGGGCCGTCTCCGGGCCGTCCGAGGCAAACCAGGCTTGACAGGCGATGACAACCAACCACGGCGTCGGCGCAGGTCAGAAGGCAGGCGCGATGTTGCGGCGCAGGTAGGAAGCTTGGCTCATCATTTCCAGAAGAACTGATCGAGAGCCCGATGCACCGATCATTGAGGCTCCCGATCAAAATTACCCCGCCAATCGCGCGACTTGCTGACAGGGCTCTCTCTGGCCAGCTGGGAGCCATCAGCGCGCTGCTAGGCCGTGTGTCGAAAGTGGATCTCAAGGCGTGAATGATCTTGGTTCATGGCGCGGGGAGATCTCACGGACAATCAGTGGGCGGTGTTGGAACCGTTGTTGCCAAAGGGCGTGAAGGCAGGTCGGTCGCCTGTCTGGTCTCGGCGGCGGCTCATCGACGGCATACGGTTCCGGGTCCGGACCGGTGTTCCATGGCGGGACGTACCCGTCGAGTACGGGCCGTGGGGCCGGATCTACGACCTGTTCCGCCGGTGGCAACGGGATGGCACCTGGCACCGGGTCCTCACCCAGCTCCAGTCCCTGGCCGATGCGAAAGGTGCGATCACGTGGGACCCGAGCGTCGACTCCACGGTGTGCCGTGCCCATCAGCATGCGGCCGGGGCCCGGAAGCGGGGTGACCTGAAGAAGGAGTTACCGGGTGGTGTCTTTGCCGAGCCTGGTGATCACGGGCTGGGGCGTTCGCGCGGCGGGTTCACCACCAAGCTGCACCTGGCCGTCGAGCAGGGGCATAAGCCCATGTCGATCGTGGTGACGGCCGGGCAGCGTGGAGACTCGCCGCAGTTCGAACCGGTGCTGGAGAGGGTTCGCGTGCCCCGCATCGGGCCGGGCCGGCCACGCGTCCGCCCCGATCGTGTGCGGGCCGGCAAGGCGTACGCCTCCCGCAGAAACCGCGCCTACCTGTGCCGACGTGGCATTCGCGGCACCATCCCGGGCAAGGTCGACCAGGCTCGCAACCGCAAGAGACTCGGCGCTCACGGCGGCCGGCCGCCCAAGTTCGACGCCGAGGACTACAAGCTCGGCATGCGGTCGAACGTGGCATCAGTCGAGATACGACAAGCTCGCGGTCCGCTATGAGGCGACCGTCCTCGTTGCGGCCATCAACGAGTGGCTGTGACCACGCACGCGCACCGCCTTTTCAATAACCCGTTGCCCAGAAGTCAATCGGCCAGCTAGGTTCGCCCAGCCGTCCGCATCGGTGCAGGCCGGCGCTGTCGACCAGGAGGTGTGGAGCACATGCGCACGAGTGCCCAGGAGCTGAGCTCGCGTACCGACCTTTGCCACCTCCTCACGACGGAGACACCTTGTCCCTTCGCATCACCCCACTGACCGACCCCGCTCACGGGCCGCACGGCCGGCGTCTCGCCTGGCTGGCCTCGGACACGGACTCCATCCCTGCCGGGACCGCCTTCTTGCGCCTGCTCGACGGCGGACAAGAGCACCTCGCCGAGCTCGACCTCCGCGTTCATCCCGCGGAGCGCCGCAAGGGCGTCGGCTCCCGGCTCCTCGACACCGCCGTGGCCACCGCCCGGGACAACGCCCGACGCCGCGTCGTAGCGCAGGCCGAAGCCGGATCGCCCGGCGACCACTTCCTGGCGGCACGCGGCTTCCGGAAGGTCCTCACCTTCAGGTACACCCGCCTGGCACTGGCCGACGTGGACACCACCATCCTCGCCGGAATCGTCGAGCGTCCGCACCCCGGCTACCGGCTGACGTCATGGCAGGGAACCGTCCCCGACGAACTCGCCCGGACGTTCGCCGCCTCACGCCGCGCCATGGACGACATGCCCATGGACGACGCCGAGTACGGCACGGTGGCCTGGGACGTGGACCGTGTGCGGGCTGCGGCGAAGGCCGTCGAACAGCGCGGCGACCGCCTGCACACCGTCGTCGCCATCGACGCCTCCAACGGCTCGATCGCGGGGTTCACCGAACTCGTCATCCCTGGCAACGGCGCAGGTGACGGCCAGCACTACGGCACGGGCGTGCTGCCCCAGCACCGTGGTCACGGCCTCGGCCGATGGATGAAGGCCGAGTCGATCCGGCAAGCCCATAGGGACTATCCGAACCTCGATGGCCTCCGGACCGACACCGCCGACAGCAACGCGCACATGCGACAGATCAACGACGGTCTCGGCTACACACCCACGCACACGACACACCAGCATCAGCTCGACCTTTAGCAGAGAGCGGGCGGGCCGGACCGGGGCATCACCCCGCCCGGCCTGTCCGCGCTTTCGATACACGCCCTAGTGCTCGCCTGGTGGTCAGGAGTGTTCGGTGATCTATTCCTGCGGGACGAGCGCGTCGCCGTCGCGCCAGTTGTAGCGAATGAACCGTTCCGGGTTCGGTAGAGGTCTCAGATGGTGGTTGCGACCTGCGATTTTGTGGCTGCGGTGTAGTAGGCGGCCTCGTATTCGACGCGCGGGACGTGGCCGATCTCACCGTGGAGTCGGCGGTGGCAGTACCAGTCGATCCACTCGGCGGTGGCGAGCTCGACCTGGGAGAGTGTCTTCCAGGGTCGGCCGGGCTTGATGAGTTCGGTCTTGAACAGGCCGATCGTGCTCTCCATCAGGGCGTTGACGCTCCTATACTTGTCAACTCCCTGCTGAGGTCGTCCGTGGGGCGGGTCGGATCAGGTGGTAGACCTCGCGGATGACGTAGCGTTTGAGGCATCGGATGATCTCGCGTTTCGTCTTGCCTTCGGCGGTGCGGCGGCGACGTAGTCGATCGTGGGCTGGTGGAACCGCATGCGGACGATGACGGTTCGGTAGATCGCGGCGTTGAGCTGGCGGTGGCCGCCGTGGTTGATGCGATGCCGGCCGCTGGTCATGCCGGAACCGGTGGGCACGGGTGCGATGCCCGCGAGCTTGGCGAGAGCGGCCTCGGACTTGATCCGCTCAGGGTTGTCTCCGGTCACGACGAGGATCTCCGCGGCCGTGTCCACGCCGATGCCAAATGGCTCGAGCAGCTGCGGGGCGACCCGCTGTACCAGGTCGCCGATCATCTTCGTCAGCTCTTTCGCCTCGGCGTCCAGGTACTGCCACCGCTTGGCGAGCGTCCGCAGGGTGTGACGAAGCGCGTCCTCAGGGCCTTCGAGACGGCGCGGACGCAGAGCGGCCAGCTGTCGTGCCAGGCTGATCTGGGTCTTGCCTGCAGTCTCCCGGCGCAGGGTGTCCGGGGCGTGGACGAGCATCGCCTTCATCGTGACCATCGCACTGGCACGCTGTTCAACGGCCTGGTCATGGGCAATCTTGAGCTGGCGGATCATCTCGGCTCCGCCGTCGGCGGTCTTCGGCGTGGCAGTCGCGAACCCGGCCAACACCGCGCGGGCGGCATTCTCTGCGTCCAGGGTGTCGGACTTGCCATTCATGCGTCGCAGTCGCCGGTCCGGTCGGCCGGCCTCGACCACCTTGTGGCCGGCCCGGCGCAGAAACGAGGTCAAGGTGGCGCCGTAGGAGCCGGTGCCCTCGATCCCGAAGGCCAGCACAGTGCCGAACGAGGCGCCCCAGTCCGCCAGTTGCTGGAAGCCGCCGGTGTCGGTGGGTATCGTCAAGGTGGCCAGGATCCCGCCGATCGTGTCCATCACCGCCGCGACGTGAACGTGTTTGTGGGTGTCGACGCCGATCACGACATGCCCGGACCTGGGCTGTTCACTGTGGTGCACGGTTGGTCCCTCCGGTCGCTAACGTGGGGTTCACGCTGTCGCCGGTCGGACGGACAGGACTGTCACGGGGACGCTTTGGCGAGTCGGCTCCAGGCTCCTATCAGGTCACATCCGTCCGGCGGCAGCGCTTGCTGCGTGCCCGGCCGGGCGGTCGGCAGATCAACGCCAGGACACCCGTAGGGTCAGTCATAAGCAAGAGTCAGACCGCCTCAGCCGGGACTACCCGATCCTTGCGGGATCCGGTGCGAAAAGACTGACAGTCGTAAGCATCGCCGACCGATCCGATCGACGCGGCGATACCGGCCTGGTCGAGGTGCTCGGCGAGCGCGAACGATGTGTATTGCGACCCGGCGTCGCTGTGATGTATCAACTCGCCCTGTATATAGGGGTGTCCGTCGCGGTCGCGTTGCCACAGGGCCATCTCCAAGGCGTCCAGGACGAGCTTGGTCTCTTTGGAGGTTGCGGCGGACCAGCCGACGATCCGGCGGGAGAAGGTGTCCACGACGAAAGCGACGTAGACGACGCCGGCCCAGGTCGAGATGTGGGTGAAGTCGGCGACCCAGCAGCGGTTGGGGGCGGTGGCGACGAAGTCGCGGTCGAGGAGGTCCGGGGCGCGCTCGGCGGCCTGATCCGGGATCGTGGTGACGACCTTCCTGCCGCGGACCGAGCCGGCGATGCCCAGCTCGCGCATCAGCCGCTCGACGGTGCAGCGGGCCACGGGATGGCCCTGGCGGTTCAGCTCCCGCCAGATCTTCCGGGCTCCGTAGACACGGTAGTTGGAGGCGTAGACCTCGTGGATCAGCTCTTTGAGTGCGGTGTCCCGCACCGTGCGGGCAGACGGGGACGCCAGGCGTTGCTTGTGGGCGTAGTAGGTGGAGGGTGCGATCTGGCAGTCGTGCTCGGTGAGCGTCCTGCAGATCGGCTCGACGCCGCCGAAGCGGTCCCGGTGCTCGTCGATGAACGCTACGAGCGCAGATGTGGCCGGTCGAGCTCGGCCGCGAAGAAAGACGCCGCGGCCTTCAGGATCTCGTTCGCACGCTTGAGCTCGGCGATTTCCTTCTTCATCGCCTTGACCTGCGCGGACTCCTCCGTGCTCGTCCCCGGACGCTGCCCGGAGTCGATCTGGTCCTGCCGGACCCACTTGCGCAGCGTCTCGGTCGAGCCGATACCCAGCTTCTGAGCGACCGCCTTCAATGCGGCGGACTCGTTCGGGTAGTCGCCGAGAACCTTGGCGACCATCCGCACCGCACGTCGGCGCAGCTCAAGCGGATAGGAGGAGGGTCGTGCCATGACTCGAATCCCTACACGTGTTCGAGTCTCCACCAAACCCGGAACGGTTCAGATCGACCGGCCGGCCGGCCTCCTCCCTAGCGACGTCGTCATGCAGCTCCAGGCTGACGGCCCCGTCGGGACGCTCCCGGGCGCCGCGCAGCAATTCCAGCAGTGCCCACTTTGCTTGGTAGAGGTACCCGAGCGCAGAAGCAGTTGCGTCGTGCGGGCTTGTCGAAGACGCCATGATCCAGTCTCTCTACCGATGACGCAGCGTGTCCAGGTGTATGCACGTGGCATCCGGTAGGCCTGCCCGATCAGCATCAGGCCCGCGGTCTATGACGTTGCGGTCGCTGTGGCGCCGAATCCTTGGGCTGGGGCCGATATTCGTCGGTCACCGGACCGGATGCGCGTGCGCGCCCGCTGACCTGGCGGTCGGCGGGCGCGCTGATCAGCGAGGTCGGTGGAACCGGCATCCTGTGAGGCCTCATGCCCACGACTCACCTACGCAGCGGATTCTGGCGGTCTTCGACTGGCTGTTCCGCTGGTTCAGCGAGCCGGACTACCGCGGCTGCAGCTTCATCAACTCCTTCGGGGACCTGGGAGTGACGTCCCAGGCCGTGGCCGACATCGCGAAGGCCCACAAGGATGCCTTTCGGCGCTATCTCGCCGATCTCGTGGCCGCCGCAGACGCGCCCGCGTGGCCGACCGACCAGCTCGTTCCCCTCGCCGAGGGCGCGATGACCACAGCGGCCATCTCCGGGTCTCCAGAGCCCGCCCGTCACGCCAAGGACGCCGCCCGCACCCTGCTGCGGGCCGCTCACGCAGACGTGGCCACCGCTGCCTGAGCACGCCGTCGCCTCCACTCACAGCCCGGGTGTCCGTAGGGGCACCCCGGCCCTTTGCAGCTCGGTTCGGGGCGTTGGGAAACAGAGCGAGGACAGCTTGAACGGGGTCGGCGATGCTGTGCGGCAGCCGCCAGGCCCCGAGCGCGGCGCCATGGCCGGCTCGCGTGACGCCTGATTCGGGCGCGGAAGACGCTGACGGCACGCTGACACCGCCCCGTCTCTACACGCTCGGCGCTCCGCCGTCGTCCTGACTGATCCCGTGGCCGGAGTGAGCGCAAGGCCCCGCCGCCTCACCGCGACCCCATGTCGTGCTGGGGGCGCGGGAAGCGGCGGGGCCCCGTAGTGGTGGCCCTGGTCGCTCGAAGCGAATCGGCGTGCCGGCCCGGGCGCCTCATCGGCAGCGGCCGCCGGCACGGCGAACGGCTGGGTCAGAAGGGCTTGGTGGGCAGGTACTTGCCGTCCAGGGTGATCACCGCGCGCTCGCCGCCCTCGGGGTCGGCGACCTTCTTCACGTCGAGCTTGAAGTTGATCGCGCTGACGATGCCGTCGCCGAACTGCTCGTGGATCAAGGCCTTGAGCGTGGTGCCGTAGACCTGGACCATCTCGTAGAAGCGGTAGATCGTCGGGTCGGTCGGGACGCCGCCGGGGATGGAGCCGCGGACCGGGATGGTCTGAAGCAGTACGGCCGCCTCCTCATCCAGGTCCAGCAGTTCGGCGACCGCCCTCGCGGCGGCCTCCGGCAGGGGATGCTGACCCAACAGCGCGGCGGTGGTGAATGCGACCGACAGGCCGCTGACGTCGGCGAGCTGCTGCCAGGACAGGTCCTTGCGCGTCTTGGCCTCGACGACTTCGGCGGCCAGAGCCTGGCGAGCAGCAGGGTCGAACTGGGCGTGCACCATCAGGTGCTCCTTTCCTACATGCCGGCCCGCACCACGGCGGGCACAGCGGACTCCAACGGTCGGGGGACCAGACCGCCGGACGGCGGCCTGAGGAGAGGGGCAGGGCGGCTCAGGCCGCGAGGGCGGCGGATGAGCCCGTGCCGGGGTCGAGTTGGTCGACCGCGCCGGTGGCAATGTCGTAGACCCAGCCGCGTAGCGTGAGCGTCTTCGCCGCCAGGCCTCGGCCGACGCAAGGATGCGTCGCCAGGTTCGCCAGCTGGGCGATCACGTTGCTCCGTATCAGAACGCTCACCTTGTCCTCCCCGGCCCCGGCCCCGGCCCCGGGCTCGGCACTGGCCGCGCGTGCCGCACGGGCCAGGGAGGCGTCCGCGTGTCGCAGCCAGTGGGCGACGGCCGGCAGGGCGGTGAGGTCGTGGTCGTCGGCCAAAGCGGTCATCGCACCACAGGCGGAATGACCGCAGACGACGATGTCGGACACGCCCAGGACGGCGACGGCGTACTCGATGCTCGCCGCCACCCCGTCAGCGCCGGGGGCGTAGGCGGGCACCAGGTTTCCGGCCGTTCGGATGACGAACAGGTCGCCCGGCTCGCTCTGCGTGATCAGCTCCGGTATGACACGCGCGTCGGAGCAGCTGATGAACAAGGTGCTGGGCCGGTGCGTGGTGGCGAGGCGCCGAAAGCGCGCCGCCTTGGCGGGGAAGACGCCTCGCTGAAAACGTGCGACTCCCTCGGCGAGGTCTTGCATGGTCACTCCTTTTGGCGAGTACCGAAGTCGTGTGGGACTGACGAGATCCACCATGCATGAGCTGTGCTCATAGCGTCCAAGACGCTCTGCGCATAAAATCTATTGGTGGCATCTATAGTGGGGTTTCATGGGCTTCGAACTGCGTCATCTGCGCTATCTGCTCGCCGTCGCCGAACACGGCAACTTCACCCGCGCTGCCGAAGCCCTGCACATATCCCAGCCCACCCTGTCGCAGCAGATCAGGCAGATGGAACGTGTGATGGGCGCGCAGTTGCTGGACCGTACCGGCCGCGCCGTACGACTCACCGACGCCGGTGAGACCTACGTCCACTACGCCCGTCGCGCCCTCCAGGAACTAGCCGCCGCCGAACGCGCCGTCCACGACGTGGCTGACCTCTCCCGCGGCAGCCTGCGTCTGGCGGTCACCCCCACCTTCACCGCCTACCTCATCGGCCCCCTCGCCGGGCAGCTCCAGGCCCGCCATCCCCACATCGGCCTGAGCATCAGGGAGATGACGCAGGACCGCATCGAGTCCGCCCTCCTTGCCGACGACCTCGATCTCGGCATCGCCTTTGACGGTTCCCACCTGCCCGGCATCACCGCAGGCAACCTGTTCACCGAAACCCTCAGCCTCGTCGTCGGCAGCCACCACCCCGACGCCGACCGCACCGGACCCCTAGCGGTGCGCGAACTGGAGGGGCGCCCTCTGGCCCTCCTCAGCAGCGACTTCGTCACCCGCGGGCACATCGACACGTACTTCGGCCGGCACCGCATCACACCGCACATCGCGGTGGAAGCCAACTCGATCCATGCCGTCACCGAAATAATCCAGCGCACCCCTCTGGCCTCGGTCCTGCCCGAGGCCATCGCCCGCGATCATCCCCATCTGCGCCCCGTCCCTCTCGACCCGCCTCTGCCCGAGCGCACCGTCGCTCTGCTCCGTCGCTCGGGCTCCTACCAGAGCGCCGCCGCCCGGGCCTTCGTCCGCCTCACCCGGCAATGGGTCGCCTCCAGCGGGTACCCCGCCTCCCCGTGAGACCGCGGAGACAGGTGCCCTCGCAGCGTCGCCGCCGTCCGCCTCGGATCCGACAAGGCGGCCCGACGGAGGCCGCTTTGGTCGAAAAAATCGGCAAGATCCCGGCGTGTCCGCGTCGGCGGACTTCACCGCCTGCCGGGCTGTCGGCTCGCCCTGTGCCGACGAACAGCCTGCGGCCTTGCCTGGTGTCCCGCTTCCCGCGCCCCCCAGCACGACATGGGGTCGCGGTGAGGCGGCGGGGCCGGACCGGCCATTCCCGGAGCGCGTGTCTCGACCAGCGGATAGGCGCGGCCGGCCGACAGGTTCCCGCACCTCAGACAGATGACAAGGCCGCAAGCAGCCCGCGTATGCGCGGGTGGGGCTTACCGGGACGGGCTCTCGTGCCGCTGGAGGAGTTCGGAGAAGAAGTCCGTAAGGAGCTGCTCGCCACCTGCCTTGGGTCGTGTCCCCCGTCGTGGTGTAGCCGATCACGCACTGGCGCTTCCGCTTCGGAACCGTCCGATACGTGCTGCTGCCGGCCGCTCGACGATCGCCGCTGGTCCCGGCTCAGAGAGACCCAACAGGGCCTCCGGCGAGCGAAATTCGATCCGCGACCTGGGGATTCCGCAAGCTTGATCGGCTACACCACGAGAAGGGACGCCATCCTGCCTTGGTCAGCTCCCAGCCGCCGAAGCGGTAGATCTCGTATCCGGCAAGCCCCCCCACTCACAGCTCTGGTTGTCAGCCAGCGGTGGCGTCGAGCCATCGCCGGGCAGCCGCCTTCTCCTGCTTCGGCGTTCTCGGATAGTCCGCCTTCCATTCCGCCATTTTCCGAAGATCCGCGAGATCCGAGAATCCGGTCGCCAGGACGCTGCCGACCGCGGCGCTGTGCGCGTAGCAGAAGGCGACGACGTCTCCGGCCAGGGACAGTGCGGTGAACTCCGGTTCGCCGAATCCGCTGCCGAGCGCGACGGCGGAACCGGCCCCCACCACGTCCCAGGATTCGGCCAGCCTGACGTGCGCCCACCACAGGTCGTTCCCGCCCTCCTGGAGCGGGACAGTTACCAGGAATCTCCGGTCGTCCCCGAAGAGGCCGCCTTCACGGGAGAGCTCGAACCAACCTTCGTTCGCCCGGGCGACAAGATCCGGGGTGTCGCGGCCGACGACCGAACGCGGCCATTCGCCGGACGGCGGCTTGTATCCCGTGGCCATGTTGGCGAGCGTCGGCGGGATGAGGGGGAGTTCCAGGTCCATCAGGCCCAGGAAGACCAGTCCGGCGGGGGCGAGTCGCCCAGCGTGGTCCATTGCCTCAACCTTTCCACACAAAGCAGTGCACGGCACCCATGAGGGACGCCGTGCACTGCTTTCTTTCTAACCTACTACCAGCGGTAGAGGCAGGGCGATTTCAAAGTCTGAGTGATCTTGAATGTGTGCAGGTCACTGCGATGTGACGATGTATGCGGGGTGCGCAACGCAACGCAACGAAGCTCCGTTGCGGAGGTGACCTTCCCAAGTCGCCTTCGCCCAACGGAGCGTCGATGTGCCGCCAGTCTGCCACCGTCTGCCTGACCAAGTCGCCCAGCCGTCAGCGTCGGTCGACCGGTCCGCTGGCGCTGCGGCTGCAGACGCTGGCTGATCCGCGCTCGCGGCGCGGGAAGCGTCACCCGTTCGTGGCGGTGCTGCTGGTGGCCTGCTCGGCAGTGACCGCCGGAGCGCAGTCCTTCGCGGCCATCGGGCAGTGGGCCAAGAACGCGCCGCAGGACGTTCTGACCCTTCTCGGGGCCCGCACCGCCACCGCGCTCGGTGTGCGGGTGGCACCGAGTGCAGCGACGATCCGCCGGGTCATTCTGCACACCTGCCCCGGCGGCCTGGCCGACCTGCTGGGATGCGAACCGGACGGCAGCCAGACGGTGGCTGTGGACGGCAAGAGCGCCCGCGGCTCGCGCCACGGCACCACCCCGGCCGCCCACCTGCTGGCCGCGATGACCGGCGGCGGGCAGAGCGTCACCCGACTGCGAGTGCCGGACAAGACGAACGAAATCACCTGCTTCGCCGCCCTGTTGAAGCCCTTCGACCTGACCGGCACCACCGTGACTGCAGACGCCCTGCACACCCAGCGTGACCACGCCCGATTCCTGGTGGAGGGCAAGAAGGCCCACTACGCGTTCACCGTGAAGAAGAACCATGATCTTCGTTGAGAAAACCTCACTGAGATCCTCAGTTCCGTCCGGTTGAGGACGCGTGCGCCGACAGGGTCCAGCCGACCCGGGGATGCTGGCTTGTCGGTGCTCGGACCTAGCATGCGGAGCATGACGCGGTATGTTGACGAGGATCGCCGCTGTGCTCACCGTCGGAAGGGTCGGCTTTTGAACGCCCGCCGGTGGATCGCCGCCATCTGGGCGGGATTGTGTCTTGCCGGCATCGCCGCCACCTCCGCCCTCAACGCCGGGATGCAAACGGACAAGCCGGAATCTCACACCGAGGAGCCGGTACGGACGGGCACACACGTCGTCGACTGCGAGGTGTTGGTCGACGACATCGAACAAGCCCGAGCCGACGCGGAGCGAGAGCGGCAGGAAGAGCCCTTGAAGGGCAGAGCCACCGCGAAGACTGTATGGGTGCCACAGGAGTGCGCAGACGAACTCGAAGTGCCGCGTTCGACGGGATAACGGAGCCGGGCGTGCGCCCGGTTCAGCGATCTTTGCCGGGCGGTGAGCTCCTTGCGGGGCGGGCGTCTGGTCGGAGTGGCGAAGGTGCCGCCGGCGCCGAGGTAGGCCAGGTCAGCCAGGGCGGGGATGCCAAGGCGGACGCAGGTGGTCACGATGCGGTGGGTGCGGGCCGCGGTCAGGTCGTGGGTCCGGCCGGGCAGAACGCGGGAGATCCACACGATCTCGCCCTGCGGGTCGGTGATGACCTACAGGTTCACACCGTGGCGGCGGTGCTTGCCGGAGGAGTCGGAGCGGCCGTCGCCGACCCGGTCGCACTCGGCGAGCGTGCCGTCCACCAGCACGTACTCCGCGTCCGCCTCGCGCAGGGCGCGGGTCAGGCCGGGAGCTCGGTGGGCCAGGAGATCGATGACCGCGTGCACGTAGGCGTGGGCGGTGCCGACGCTGATCCGGAAGCCGGCCGCGATCTGCGCGAGCGTGTCGTGCTGGTGCAGGTACACCAGCGCGACCAGGGCCCGCTGCGAGGGACGGAGCTTGCAGCGTCGGTCACCCTCCTGGGTGACGATCAGCATCGTCACCCACTCAACCAGCGCATGAGGCATGTCCAGTGCGGGAGGATACGCAACCAACGAGGCTCCCCGGCAAAAGAGTTGAGACGTCAGAAATCTCGCTCAACCGCCGAGGAGCCTCGTCCGTTTCGCGCCGGTCTCCAACCAGCCGGCCGTCACCCGATCGGTGGCCCCCTGAAAAGGCTCACTGTCCGACGATGCTCAACCGTTCGTCAGCGTGCTTCTCGCGGTCTTCGTAGCGGCTGTGGTTTGGCACCGCAACGTAGGGCGCGTCTTCGACCTGATCGGCCTCGTCGCCGGGCCTTGACCGGCGGCCCGGCGCATCGTGGAGCCCGTCCCGCCCCGCGCCTCCAGGGGTGCTCTGGATCACCCGGTCGGCTACTTAGAGTGCACGACGTGTCATGCGGGGCGACTCTTGCGGTGGGCTCGCTGCTCTCGATAGTGGCGGCTGCCGCCCGTGGCGGGGCCCCTTCCTGGAGGTGACGTGTTGTCTCGAATAGCCATACCTCGGACGTGGTGGGCGATGGCCGCGGGCGTGGCGCTGGCGTCCAGTGCTCTGACAAGCACCGCGTACGCCGGGAGCGCCGACGGTGGTCAGGCCGGCGCTGCGAAGCCCGGCGTCGAAGCTGGCCTCGCCGACCCGTGTTTCCTCTTCCCCTACTTCCCTGGATATTGCCCCAGCCGTCCGGGGCACCACGGCCATCCGGGACGCCCTGGGATTCCCGGCCCTCCCGGCCCTCCCGGGCCGCCTGGACCTCCCGGGCCGCCGGGAGCTCCAGGAGCGCAGGGCCCCGCCGGTCCCGCTGGGCCCGCTGGGCCTCAGGGCGAGACCGGCCAGCAGGGGCCCGCCGGACCTGCCGGACCTCAGGGATCCGTCGGCGAGCAGGGGCCTCAGGGGCCGCCCGGCACTTCCCCGGCGCACGGCTTGGAGGACTTCGACGAGGCCGGGGACTTCGTGGTCGCCGTGCCCGCAGGCGTTACCAGCGTCTTCGTCCAGGCATGGGGCGCCGGCGGGGGTGGCGCTGGATCAGACAGCATCCACACAGGAGGAGGTGGCGGCGCCGGGGGCTTCGCCTGGTGTGTCCTCGATACGACCGCGGTCTCCTCGATCCAGGTAACCATCGGCGCAGGCGGGGCGGGCGGCGCGCCCGGCATTGGCCAGGGTGGGACGGGTGGCGACACCGTCGTGGTCAGCGGCGTCAATGTCGCGACCGCCAACGGCGGCGGCGGGACCTCAGGACTTACGGGCGGTGGCGCCGGCGGCACGGCCACGTGTCCTGATCAGGGCACAACAAGGCAAGGCGCCAGCGGCGGGACCGGCACGATCGCCAACCCGACGGCCCCGGCAACCCCGGGCGGACGGCCGGCAGTGGACGGCGTAGTCCAGCCCGCGCCGCCGAACGCGGGCACCGGCGGAGACAGCGCTCCGGGTGGCTTTGGCATCACCCCCGGCCAAGCCGGTGGCAACGGATACGTCGTCATCTGGTGGTAGACCGCGCCCGCGCCCGCAGCCTGCGTGCGAGCAGGCCGAGCAGCACGGCGTTGACCAGCCCGGACAGTACCACCCCGATGAAGAAGATCAACGGGCTCAGCCAGCCGATCGAGGAGTAGTACTCAACGGGCGACGACACCGCCACCGCGAGGATGCTGAACGGCGCCGTGGCCATGAGCGGCCAGATCCCGGCGAACCCGGGATCCGGCAGCACGAACGCGGCGCACAAGAAGAACCCCAGCGCCAGTTGGCGAGCCGAAGGCGGCGGCGGTGTCGGTTGAGGCAGTCATGGTGAGGGGTCTCCGGGGCGGCTGGCCGACGCGCCCGCGGCCCCGGACGGAGAACTTCAGCTCAGGAACACTGAGACACGCGCGTCGTGGCGACTGGCGACACCGGACACCACAAGCCGCCGGAGACCGCCCGGATCGCATGAACCGCGCCATCGAGCGACCCTCACGCACGGTTCACACCAGCCTGGATTTATTGTTTGACGTAGCAACTAGATGTAGGCGGTTCTCGTGGTCCCGCCGAGGAGGAGAGCATCTATGGTGCAGCGGTTGGCAGGCAGGAACGCTCTGGTCACCGGAGCTTCGCGCGGACTCGGAGCGGGAATCGTGCGCCGGCTGGCGAGCGAGGGCGCGCACGTGGCCTTCACCTACCACCAGTCGAAGGACAAGGCGCAGGCCCTCGTCGCGGAGATCGAGGCGTCCGGTGGCCGCGCTCTGGCGCTCCAAGCCGACAGCGCCGACCGGTCGGCGGTCCGCCTCTGTGGAGAACACCGTCGCCTCATTGGGAGGTCTCGACATCCTCGTCAACAACGCCGGAGGCGCTTACGTAGCGCCGCTGGACGACTCCCCGCAGCAGGAGTACGACTGGATGCTGGCGGTCAACGTCACCGCTGTCTTCACCGCCATCCAGGCAGCCACCCCCCACCTCGGCCGGGGCGGGCGGATCATCAACATCGGCAGCATCACCGGTACCGCACCCAGATGACCGGGCTCGCTCCCTACGCCATGGTCAAGTCAGCGGTGACGGGACTCACGCGTGCGGCCGCCTTCGAACTCGCCCCGCGGGGCATCACCGTGAACAACATCCAGCCCGGCCCGACCAACACTGACGCCAACTCCGAGTCCGGCCCCTTCGCGGAGATCGTGACGGGCATGATTCCGGTCGGGAAGTACGCGCAGCCCTCGGACCTCGCAAGTGTGGTGGCCTACCTCGCCGGTCCCGAGGTCTGGTTCGTCACCGGCGCGAGCTGGAAATTCGACGGCGGCCACGCCCTCTGACCGGCTCCCCGCGGCCGCCACCTCGTTCTCTCGGCAGCCGTCGTCTTCCTCGCCATTCTCGGGCGCGGCTCGTGTTGATCGTCGACACTGCTCCGGGCCACCTGCGGACTTCTCTCCACTCGACTGTCCTGCGCAGGTCGAGGTTGCGCATTGCAGCTTTACCTTGCGTCCGCGGCGGCGGCCCAGTGCGGGGCCGACGCCGAGGGCGCCCCATGTGCCGTAGAGGCGTACGACGCCCGGAGGCGCCGCCTCGACGTCATGTGCCGGCCGGTGAAGCGACGTGGCCCGACCCCTCGGGGGCAATGGCTGACCTGCGACGACAACATGGCGTTCGTCGGACAGTTCCGCTCCGACGTGGTGGACACGGTGGCGTGGCTGCGCTCCGGAGGCGGCTTTCCGATGCCGTTCGATGACCTGTCCCCGGAAGCCACCCACCGGCGTCTCATGCAGCGTTCCGGCGCTGACGACGAGACCGAAGAGGAGTACGTGTTCCGCAGCCGGTTCCGGGTCTTGAGCTGGGGACCCACCACCGACAACGTGACCGCTTATCTCTTTCGTGACGCGGATCGCTTGGTGCTCACTGTTCAGTTCTGGCGCGAGGAACACCTGGTCAGGCATCCCCACCATGCAGGCCGGGTCTTTGTGGCGGAGGTCCCGGCCGAGGAGTTCGTCGGGATCCTTGAGGGTCTTGCGGTTGTGCTCGACGCCAGCCAGGATCAGGGGTCAAGGCCCGTCACCTTCCGCAGCATCAGCTTCGGGGAGCGTTTGGACCGGTAGTTAGATCATCGGTCGGCCAGGGGAATGACCGCTGGAATGCTCCGTCGGAGGGCTATCGATCCACGTCAGGCCCACCGAGGGCGAGGCGACAGCGTGGTTACGGGTCCGGATATGCAGATGCCATCCGCGATGAGCTTCGTTCCCCTGCGGAACCGCGGGTCACGGAGACAGCGCCGGCGAGCGTCCCGCCGGCGCTGCTCGACACGCTACGTAGTGCTTAGGGCCAGGGTGGCCCCAACCGAAGTGGCCCTCCAGGCGGCCTGGGCTGGTACAGGCGGATGTGGTGCCCTGCACAACGTGCAGATGCAGGGCCCCTCGGGCGGTGGTTGCCAGGCATCAGGAGAACTGCCACGGCGCATGGCGTGCCTGTGTACCCCGCTTGCTCCCCTTGCTTTCTAGGGGGAGAGTCGACGGGTGGCTGAGGTCAGAAGCCGCAGCCCTTGGTGGAGCCGTTGTTCGGCAGGAGGGAGTCCTTCACCCATCCGTAGGTCCCGTCGTGCCGGTTGTACAGGTAGGTCCAGCTCTCCCAGTTCGGGTCCCAGGTGTAGCAGTAGTAGTCCAGGCTGTCCCTGTTGTCGGCCCAGCCCTTGACGCCGCAGCCGGTGCTGGAGCCGCTGCGCATGTTCGCGGAGACGCCGGCCGTCATGCTGACGATGGTGGTGTCGAGGTTCGGACCGGTCTTGCCGCAGGAGGCGTTCGCGGACGCGGTTCCCGCGGTTCCGGCCACCAGCGCGGCCGGCAGGGCGAGCACGCCGACTGCCAGTGCTGCCAGCTTTGCCCGTCGTATCGTTCGCATGTCCCATCCTTGTCTGCCCCACCTCTGGGTGGCGGGCGCGCGAGGTTCCTCCAAAACGAGGCCCGGGGACTGGGCCCCGAGGGCGACCGGCTCCGTGCCGGCTGCCGACAGAGAGTCTGTTGTGCGACGGATCAAGGAGCCATGCCTTTCAGGTCTGGTCAAAAGACCGAGGTCCAGGCCAGGATCGGTCGGCATGATGCGCTTAGAGTTCACCGCGGCAGACCTGCGCAACCTCACCGTCACCGCTCCCCGGGCGCTGGAGGAGACCGCGCTCAGCATCCGGCGTCTGCGGATCGGACCAGTCGGAGTCCAACGCATTCGGCCGGGTCTGGCCCAGTGGCATCGACGTCATCGCACCCGTGCCGCAGCGCAGGCTGGGATCCTTCTCGACCTGGTCCCGCGCGAAGGGTTTCTGCCCGACTTCCTGCTGCCGCTGGCCGACGACCTCACTACAGGTGTTGACCTGGCTGCGCAGACGCCCGCTGAGCAACTGGCAGCGGACATCGAGCAACTGCCCGCTGCCGTGCGTACGCAACGCCGGCTGCGGGATCTGGCGGAGGGCACATCCCATGCGCGTCAGGGTCTGGCCAGGGATCTAAGGCGCTACTTCGACTCCTGCCTGGTCGACGTGTGGCCGCAGATCCAGGCCCATGCCGCCGCCGACCGGGCGCTGCGGGCAGAGACTCTCCTACGCGGCGGCATCGACGGCCTGCTCGCCACCCTCGGGGATCGCTGGCGCTGGGAGCCGCCGTTCCTGCATATCCCCTGGTCCGGCCTGACCGACGTCGAGGTGCCCCTGTGCGGACGGGGCCTGATACTGGTGCCCTCGTACTTCGGAGGTCCGGCGCTGATGTACCGGCCCGAGGATCCCACCGTGCTGATCTACCCCATGCATGCCGGAGAAGCAGCTACCCGGAGCGCGGACACGCTAGGTCCCCTCCTGGGCCGTACCCGCGCGGCGGTACTTGCCGCCGTACGTCAGCCCGCCAACACCACGACCATTGCTGAACGCGCATGTGTCTCCCTGCCGTCAGCGAGCCAGCACGCCACCGTTTTGCGCAATGCCGGCCTGCTCACCACCACCCGTACCGGCAGTGCCGTCCTGCATGCGCTCAGTCCCCTCGGAGAAGCCCTCCTGCGCGGCGACAGCGCCGCGTACTGAGTGTCTCCCGCACCACGCATCGAGCCGGTACTCAGGGGGCGCCTTCCCTCCCGGCGAAGGAATCCACCACGACGCTGGACGCACAGGTCACCGCCCCGTGCCGGGCTACGACCTGAAGAAGAAGGCGCAGACCATGGGGGTCAGCGCCGCCATGGTTCGCTCCCACCGCGACCGGGCCCGCCAGCGGATTGCCCGGGACCTCGAAACCCCCCTCCGGACGAACAGGAGTAACCCTCATGCGCGAGCCGCGCCGCCTCGACGACCTGCTGGCCGAACCCGAAATCCTCATCGACCGCGCCGGCGACGAGGAACTCGCCGCCTCCCGCCGCCGTATCGAGGCAGAGTTCGCCGCCTCCCGACACACCGCAGGCCTCGCAGGCGGCGCGCCGCCACCCCGCCCGGCCCAGGCATCCCTGGCCGCCTTCCTGGACCGCCGCGCCCGCCGGGGCGCGGCCCCCCCCCACGAACAGGCGGCCCGTGACCTGCGAGAACTGTGGGCGCTGGTGATCACCGGCGCCCACGCGGTGGACCACATCGCCCAGCTCGCCTCCTCACGGCAGATCAACCCCGACGGAGCCCTCACCTTCGCCTGCCTGCTGCACCTGGCCGACCGCGAGGACGACGCCGAGTTCCTCTGGCAGTTCTCCGCCGGCGCCGGCAAGACCGCCTCGGCCGCCTGCCTGTACCTGCTGCACCTCAAGCGCGGCGACGTGCGCGACGCCCGCCACTGGGCAGGACAAGCCCTGGCTCTGGAAAGCCAGGAAGCCAAGCCGCAGCGCAAGCGCAAGAACCGCAGCAAGGACCTCGCGTGGGGCACACCAGACGCCGCACCCGCACACGGAGCACCACTCGCCGCCCGTCGATCGGAACGTCGGCCACCGTCCGCCGGTGATAGCCGTGCACCCGTCCCGACGAGGCCCCGCCCACCGGACAGACCGCGGTGTCCAGCGGCGTCCGGGCCCGCACTACAATCCGCTCACCCTCGCCGGCCACATCCTCCATGACCAGCGGAGACGGGCCCGAAAAGACGAGCTGGACAAGCTCGTTGACCTCCATCACGCGAAAATCAACGACCCGCGCAACTCTCCGGCACCACCATGAGACAGGGCCGTCGACTGGACGGACCCGGCCTGGCTTACCTCGCCTTCAGATCTGTGGGCCCGCCGTCAAGTGTGATGCGGACGCCGGTGTTGGTGACGGTTGCGGAGGTGGCCTTGAGGGCGAGCGGATAGGCCTGCTTCGAGCCTGCACCGCCCGCGTTGCCGAGTTTGTCCTTGAGCTTGTCGACTCTGGCGTCGGGGGCCGGGCGTCCCATGATCTCCGCGCCTGTAACGGTGAACTCGACACGGCCCTTCTGGATGTCGGGGCGGATGTCGATCTGGGCCATGCCGCCGCCGACGCCGAGTTCGAGGGTGCCTGACGCCTGGTCGGGTGTCACCGAGGTCACGGGCAGTTGCTGGGCCGAGGACTTGACCATGTTCAGGATGGCGTCCGAGGACATCTGGATCTCCGCGTGGGTGCTGGTCACACTGCCGCCGGCCGATCCGCCGCCGAAACGCACGTTGTTGAGTTGTGCCTCCATGGAAGCGCCCGACACTTTGCCGAGCTTGAGGTTGTCGCTGCTGATCTCGACCCGCTCCAGGTGCTTGGTCATCAGGTCGACCAGTGCCAGTCCGCTGGTGTCGATGTCCACGTCCGAGCCCAGGTACTTCGCCGCGGAGTTCTCGATGCGGTGATGGATCAGTGAGCGGGCGGTCAGTTCCGCCGTGCCGGTCAGGAGCAGGGGTGTGGCGACGAGCGCGCTGATCAGAATTGTGGGCCGGCTGCGCATGCGGGTACGCAGCAGCCGGGACAGCCGCGATCGCTGGGCCAGGCGGGAGACGGAGGGCTGCGATGCGGGGGCCGGCGTCGTTCCGGTGCGTTTGGTCATCGGTGGGCTCCCTGGTACGTGGCGGAGTCCGGGAGCGAGCTGCCGACGCCGGTATCGACGGGGGGAGCGTGGCCCTCGGGGTCGAAGTGGGGCAAAATCCGGTCCAGCCATCGGGGGAGCCACCAGTTGGCCTGGCCGAGGAGGTTCATGGTGGCGGGCACCAGGATGAGCCGGACGACGGTGGCGTCCAGGATCACGCTGACGCCGAGCCCCAGCGCCATCATCTTGATCACGGTGTTGGACGACAGCAGGAAGGCGAGGAAGACGCTCGTCATGATCATTGCGGCGCAGGCGATGACGCGGGCGGTGGCGGACAGTCCGGTGGCGACGCTGAGGTGGTTGTCCTTCGTCTCCAGCCAACTCTCCCTGATGCGAGAGAGCAGGAACACCTCGTAGTCCATGGACAGGCCGAAGACGATGGCGAACATCATCATGGGCACGTAGGCCTCGATCGGCACCGTCTCGTCGACGCCGAGCCACGAGGAGCCCCAGCCCCACTGGAAGACGGCGACCACGACCCCGTACGCGGAGCTGATGGACAGCAGGTTGAGCACGGCGGCCTTGACGGCGATCAGCACGCCGCGGAAGACGGTCAGCAGGAGCAGGAAGGCCGCGCCCGCGACGACCGCGATGATCACGGGCAGGCGCTCGGACACCATGTCGCGGAATTCGAGCTGTGCGGCCGTGTTACCGGTGACGTAGCTGGTGGTGTCCTGCGCCGAGCCGGCTTTCGGTAGTACGTCGTCGTTGAGGCGGTGCAGCAGGTCGGAGGTGGCCGCGTCCTGCGGGCCGCTGTCCGGGGTGACGGTGGTGACCAGGATGGCGCCGTCCGGGCTCGGCCTCGCAGTGCTGACGCTCTGCACGCCGGGGGTGCCGGAGAGCGCAGAGTGCAGCCAGTCCGCCACCTCGGTGCGATCGGTGTCGGTGGCCTGCTTGTCCTTGTCGAGGGTGGTGACCACGGTGAACTGGCCGTTGGTGCCGGGGCCGAAGCCGTCCGCGAGCACGTCGTACGCACGGCGCTGGGTGGAGCCGGCCGGGGAAGCCCCCGGATCGACGTGGCCGAGGCGCATGGAGCCGAGCGGGATGCTGAGCACCCCGAGCACCATCAGGCCGAGCGCCAGGAACGTCCAGGACCGGCGGCCGACCAGCGCGGCCCAGCGGTGCCAGATGTCGCCAGCCGCGTCTGGCTCGTCGACCGGCTTGCGGACATGCCAGCGGTCGATGCGGCGGCCGGCGAGCCCGAGCAGCGCCGGGGTGAGGGTGAGCGCGGCGAACGCGCCGACGATCACGGTGATGCCCGCGGCCACGCCGAGCGTGCCGATGAACAGGACGTTGGAGGCGTACAGGCCGGCCAGCGCCATGGCCACGGTGATGGCGGCCACCAGGACCGCCCGGCCGCTCGTCGCCACCGTGCGGCCAACGGACTCGGACGGGTCGGACGCGGTATGCAGCACCTTGCGGTGCCGGGTGACGAGGATCAGCGAGTAGTCCAGGCCCACCCCGAGACCCATCATCGAGGCCAGCGTCGGTGAGGCCGCTCCGAACGTGAACAGGCCGGCCAGCATGCCGAGGCCGGAAAGGCCGGCGAGCAGTCCGATGACGGCGGTCAGTAGCGGCAGGCCAGCCGCGGCGACGCTACCGAAGCCGATGAGCAGGACGACGACGGCGGTGGCGAGGCCGATCACCTCCGATTCGCGGTCGGTGCCTTTGTCGTTCTCCAGCTTGCCCAGGGGGGCGGCGTAATCGACCTCGACCTGGGCGGCGCGCAGATCCTGCACCGCGTCGTCGACCTTGTCGAGGTACGACGTGTCGAAGGTCGCCGGGTTGTCGTCGAACCGGACGGTGATGTAGCCGGTGACGCCGTCCTTGGAGACGGCGCCCGGGGTGTCCAGCGGGTTCGCGACCGAGGACACCTCGGGAAGGTCCCCGAGCCGGTCCACCGCGGTGTCGACGGCGTCCCGGTGGGAGGCTAGCGAGCCGCTGTCGGGCTTCAGCGCGATCTGGGAGATGGCGCCCTGGGAGGCAGTCGAGCCGTGCTGGTCGAGGAGGTCGGAGCCTGTCTGGGCCGAGGTGCCCGGCAGCGAGAAGTCGTCCTCGTACACGCCGCCGAACGCGCGGTTGCCGGCGACAGCCGCGACGAGGATGAGTAGCCAGCAGGCGATGACCAGCCACGGGTGGCGGGCGCTCCACCGCCCGGTGCGGTGCAGCAGGCCTGCGGGCCTCGGTTCGTTCGGTGCGGGCGGCACGGTGCGGGTGCCAGCGCTGACGGCCATGTGCGGATCCTTACGGGGATGGGTACAGACGGGCGGGCGAGTGACGTCCGGTCGGTCTTGGTGCGGCGGGGCCTGGCGCGGGTGCGGGCCAGCAGCAGCCCTGCGGCCACCGCCAGCAGGCCCACGAGGAACAGCCCGCCCAGCCGGAGGGCGGGCGACTGGGCGGCAGCCGGCCTGGGCCTCGTGCGATGACTCCCTCACCTTCGGTGTCCTGGGGCCAGGCGGGCCCTGGCAACCACCGATGATGGGCACTGCCTGCAAGACGGGTGTTCGCGGAATGTTCGGGCAGTGTGAGGATCGGCCCACTGGCCCTCGCGGGCCCCGGGTGCGGGGGCTCTGACGGTTAGGCTCGATCAGCGATCAGCCGGTGTCCGGCTGGCGGCGCGGGGTGAGCCCGGTGGACGAGAAGGGCGGACATGCCACAGGACAAGGGCCTCGTACTGATCGTGGAGGACGAGGCGCACATCGCCGATCTGGAGCGGCTGTATCTGACCCGGGACGGCTTCGGTGTGCACGTGGAGAGCGACGGTCGCGCCGGTCTGGCGGCGGTCCGGCAGCTGCGCCCGGTCGCCATCGTGCTCGACCTCGGGCTGCCCGGCCTCGACGGCGTGGAGTTCTGCCGTCGGCTACGGGACGGCGGCGACTGGACGCCGGTCCTGATGGTCACCGCGCGCGACGAGGAAGCGGACCGGATCATCGGCCTGGAGCTCGGCGCGGACGACTACCTGACCAAGCCGTTCTCGCCGCGCGAGCTCGCCGCCCGGGTGAGGACGGTGCTGCGTCGGGCCGCCGGGCCGCCGGGGGAGCCGGTGCTGACGATCGACGACCTGACCCTCGATCCGTCCCGCCGGAGCGTCCACCTTGACGGCCGGCCCATCGAGCTGACCACGACCGAGTTCAACCTGCTCGCGTATCTGATGCGCCACCCCGGCCAGGTCTTCAGCCGCGCGCAACTGCAGGCCCACGTCTGGGGGTACGCCGACTACCGGGACGGCCGGGTCGTCGACGTCTACGTCTCCCAGCTGCGCGGCAAACTCCGCGGCGCCAGTCCCATCCGTACGGTCCGCGGGGTCGGCTACAGCGCGGACCCGACGTGAGCGAGCCCGGCATGCGAGCGGCGACGTGGCACAGGCTCGGGTTCCGGCGGCCACTGCGCGGCTCGCTGGCCGGCGACATCATCCTGCTGGCCACCGTGGTGGCGGCGCTGGCGGTCCTGCTGACGGGGCTAGTGGCCGGGTCCATGGCCCGTACGAACGCGGAAGCCCAGGAGCGTGACCAGCTCGGCCGCCAGGCCCAGGTCCTCAGCCGCCTCCCGGCGCTGTCCTCACTCCTCCTCGAAGGCGAGCAGCGCCTCGCCGGATCCAACGGTGTCCAGCTCGCCGTCGTCGCCGCGGGCGGCAGCGTCACCGGACCCTCCACCCCGGTCGTCACCAATGCCGGCCGCGACCGGCTGCTGTCCGGCCATGCGCTGTCCGCGACCGCCACCCTGGACGGTGAGACGGTGCTGGTTGAAGGGCGCCCGGCGCGCAACGGCGGCGCGGTCGTCCTCACACAGCCCATGACCGACGTGCAGCAGGCCGCTTCCCGCATCCGGGGCAGCATGCTACTGCCGATGGGCACGGGGCTGGTGGGCGCGGCCGTCGCCGGCGCGCTGCTGGCGCGCCGCATCGCCCGGCCGCTGACCTCGGCGGCGGCCGTCGCGCACCGGCTGGCGGACGGGGAGCGCGGGCTGCACCTGCCGCCGGCAGGGCCCACGGAAGCGGTCGAACTGAGCGGCTCACTGACCGCGCTCGACCAGGCTCTGACGCGCAGCGAGAACCGGCAGCGCGAGTTCCTGCTCTCCGTCTCCCATGAGATCCGCACCCCGCTGACCGTCGTGAAAGGCTACGCAGAGGCGCTCGACGACGGCGTGATACCAGCGGCGGACCTGCCCGCCGTCGGCCGCACCCTGGTGACCGAGACCCGCCGGCTCGAGGGGTTCGTCGGCGACCTGCTGCGCCTGGCCCGCCTGGAGGCGGACGACTTCCACCTCGACATCCAACCCACCGACCTGGGCGCGCTGATCGACGAGGCCGCGAAGACCTGGTCGCCGCTGTGTGCCCGGCACCACGTCGCATTCCGCCTCGAGCGACCGCAGTCGCCCGTCCTCGCCGACACCGACGGCTTCCGCGTACGGCAGATCGCCGACGGCCTCCTGGAGAATGCCCTGCGTGTCACCCCGGATGGCCAACCGCTCGTCCTGGTGCTGCGTACCGACGACGGCAACGCCGTCATCCAAGTCCGCGACGGCGGCCCCGGCCTGACCGAACAGGACGCCGAGGTCGCCTTCGAGCGCGGCGCGCTGCGTGACCGCTACCGCGATATCCGGCCGGTAGGCAGCGGCCTCGGCCTGGCCATCGCCCACCGCCTCACCACACGGCTGGGCGGCACCATCACCGTCCGCGGCCAGGCACCCGAGGGCGGGGCCTGCTTCACGGTCACGCTGCCACGCGGGCAGGCGAGCGATTCTGGCTCCTGCCGCATGACCGCGATCAGCAGCCCGACGGCCTGTACTCCACCGGCGCACCCTCCGAAGCCGTCGATCCCCGCACCATTGCCCCTCGCGTGAAGGGGTAAAAGACCGAGCGCTCGGAGGGCGGGCCAGCCTCGCCCGCCATGCTCGAACTCGGCATAGTGCTCCCAGCCGACCAGACCTGGGGCGGGGTGCTGCCGCCGCTCGTTCAGGAGGTCTTCAACTGGACCCTGTACCGGCCCGCGGTGATGGGTGCCCGGAGGTCATTGCGGCGGGTGTCCTCCACTTGCCGCGCAAAGTGCACACTTCAGTGCATGAGTGAGACGTTGCCGATCACCGAGGCGCGAGCCCGGTTCGGGTCGCTGGTCCGGCGGGCTTCCCACGCCCGGGAACGGATCACGATCACCGACCACGGACAACCCGCCGCCGTGCTGATCAACCCGCAGGAGCTCGCCGATATCGAGGACGCCCTGGCCCTGGCCCAATACCGGGCCCGGCAGGCAGCCGGCGAGACCACCGGTGTGCCGAATGACCGGGTCCGTGCCCGGCTCGGCCTGGAGCGGGCTTCTTGAGCTGGACGATCATCTGGGACGAAGCTGCCATCGACGCCGCCACCCGGTACCTCAAAGACGTAGTGTGAACGTCAAGCCGGAGGACGTGGCGTCCACCACGCGCGCGCCTGATGCCCAGACCTCGGCGGCCGCGTCCCACCGGAACCACGCCTGCCGGCGAGCGCCGGCAGCATGGGGCGCGGCATCAGGCGCACGCAAGCCGGCCGCCGGAACGCTCACGGCCTCCGGTCACGGCGCCGCGACAATGGGCGGCCGTCGGGGTGGAAGCCGACGCGTGGGCGCAGAGGTACACCGGGACGGGGTCGTCCGTCCCGTACCCCGCGCAGGTGTTCGGCCCGGGCGAACCGGTCGGCTGTCCGGCTCATCAGGACCTCGAACGCTTCCCGCCGGCGGGCAGGACCGACCCCGTGACCTGCGGGGAGGACCGTTGCTCTTCGCACACCGATGAGCAGCGGTGGCCGCAGCCTTCCCTCAGCCGGCCACTGGCTGGAGGCCGCGCCGGTACCAGGTGCCTGACTTGCCGCCGAGATCGGTCGGCGCGGCAGGGCCAACCGGGACGAACCCCGCCTTGGTCAGCACTCGCTGCGACGCGGCGTTGTCGTGGGAGGTGGCCGCCCGCAGTGTGCGCAGGCTGTGCCGCGCGTTCGCCGTCCGGCACAGCTCCCGGACGGCCGCGGTCGCCACGCCGCGGCCGGCGACCTGCTCCGCGACCCGGTAGCCGAGTCTGGCAGCGCCGTCCTCCAAGTCGTACAGGTTGAACCTGCCGAGTACCGAGCCGTCTCCGGCGACGAGCACGTAGAAGGCGCAGCTGCCGGCCGCCTGCTCGGCCAGCAAGGCGCTGTACCCGTCGGTGAACTGGTCGAAGAAGTCGTCGCCGCGGTCGGAGATCGCGGCAGCGAAGTAGGTGCGGTTCGCCAGTTCGAAGGCCAGGACCGCCGAGGCGTGGCCGGCATGCAGCTGCTTTAGCTCGAGCATTGCCTGACTCTACCCAGATCGTGCTCTGAGGCCATCCGAGTTTCCGCCGGCGTAGCCGTTCGAATCGGTCCTTGCTGCCCCTCGGCCGCCGACAGGCCGAGGCGATCAGTCAGTCGAGCCACACGAGCACGGCGTCGTCCGCCGCCGCGTCGGCCTCGAAGAATCGCGTGAGGCCGTCGTACCAGTGACGCCCCCACGCAAGCGCTCCAGGTTCGTCCCACCCGAGCGGGTACGCCCCAGCCAGCGGATACACATCAGCCTTGGCCAGGTCGGCCGGATTCACGCCGCTCACGAGTTGGTCATACGTGGTGGCACTCAGCGCCCGCGCAGCAAGACGCACCCGCTCCGCGCGCAGGTACCTAGGCGGCCCGTAGCCCCAGTCCTCGTCCTCGGCAAACGACTTCTCACCATGGATGACGTCCACCGGGAAGTCGGCACGTGTCAAGAGGAAACCCAGCATGTCCCGGGTCTTGTACGTCCTGAAATGCCGCGCTTCGGCCGGCGCAGGTTCTGACTCATCCTCGGCGTCCTGGACCTTTCCGGCGAGATCCAGCGCCCAGTCAGGGTCCTGCAGCGCCCGGTCGAGCTCAGCGGCCGTCACGCGCAGGTACTCACCGATCATGCTCATGGCCGGAGACTAGACGAGGCCTCTGACAGCGGTGGGCGGGCAGACCGCGGCCATGTGCATCTGGCCCCGTGCCGGTCCCCACCTGATCCGGGGCCCAGTTGGAAGGAGCGCACGGCGAGGCACGGCGCTGAGCTCCTTGCGATCTGCCCGCCGGCCTTCGCGAAGCCCTCACCGGATCGGGTTGAGCGCCTACTGGGCCCGGACCCGTCAATCATGCGCAAGCTGTAACTTCGTCGCAGTCGGCCGCGCCGGTGGCTCCGGAAGGCGACGTCGAAAGGGTGTGCATGTCGGAGTTGGACAACGCTTCGGGGACAACGACAAGCCCTGGTAGGTGGTCGCTGACCGGTGGGATCGGCCTGGCCGCGCTTGGCCATGCGCTGGCCATTCTCGCCATGACAATCCCTGGTCGGAAATACGGGGCCACCAGCCCCAACCAGGACCTGGACGCCGGCGGCCGGGGCGCCGTACTTTTCGCCATGCTGTGCACGTACGTCCTCATGCACGCGACCTTGCTGACCGCCGGTTCCGTCTTCGTCCTGTCCAAGCACGGCAACCGGGGCTTCAAGCGAGGGCTCATTGCCGGCTGGGTCGGCGGGTGGGTACTCCTGCTGGGCACTGTTGTCGTGCTGGTCGTTGCCGCCGGGTCATAGAGTGCTGCCTTTCTGCTTGGCCGGTGCTCCGTCCTGCATGGCATGGCGGTGATTATCGGGTCGCCGCTGATCGGGGCCCGCTGGTAGACAGATGCGATGGCGGATGACGACGTGCAGGGATTCCGGGCAGGGCAGTCGGGTCAGATTGTGAGAGTTCCGGAGGCGGAGCCTCTGGTGCGAGCGTGGCGTGAACGGCTTGATCCCTCGGCCCGTGCCGGTGTTCCTGCGCATGTCACGGTGCTCTTCCCGTTTCTCGACGCGAGCCGCATCGATGAGGGTGTCTGCGCCGCGATCGGTGAGGTACTAGGCCGGCGCGAGTCCTTCGAGGCCCGGTTCGACCACTGCGGCCGGTTCCCCGGTGTGCTGTATCTCGCCCCCGCAGTGGACACCAGCTTCAGGCGGCTCACGGAGGCGATTGTGGAGCGATGGCCGGAAAACCCGCCGTTCGGCAGGCAGTTCGACGATGTGGTCCCACATCTGACGGCCGCCCAGGGCCAGGACGAAGCCGTCATGGAGAAGGCCGAGGCCGACCTGCTCACCGGTCTCCCCGTCGTCGCGCAGGTCTCGGCGGTCGACCTGCTGGTCCATGACGGGACGAGGTGGCGGCACCGGGCCTCCTTCTCGCTGGGATAGGTGCGGTTGCGCCGTGTGGTCAGCCGTTGCCCTGTCGGCTCTTGGTGCGTGCGGGGCCGGTCCACGAATGGGTGCAACGTGCAGCGCTGAGCGACCTGCAGAGTCCTCGTAGGCGCGGGCCGGGCCGTCGGTGGTCCGCCGAGGCCGGCCGACGTTGACCGATGATGCCAACGGACCGCGAACTCGGCCCGGATCAGGGACCATGCGCCCGCCCTGCCCCTGACCCAGACAGGAGGCTCAGCTCATCACTTCCCGAGGCACTGACCGGCTCGTCGACTGTCGGCGAGTAATTGTCAATACCTGTGGATTGGGTTTCACTCCCGCTCCGGTGTGCTCCGACGAGTGGCGTTCAGCTGGTGGCGTAGGCGCCTGATCTCATCGACGAGCCGAGGGACGCTCTCGCGGGCCGCGGCGATGAACCGAGCATTCTCGTCCCAGCGTTCGTCGGCGATGTCGACGTAGCGGGGTTGCTGGACGAGCGTTGCCGCCACGATCTCCTGGTGGTCAAAGCGCGGCCACCGTTCGCTGGCCCCGGTGTCGGGCACGGTACTCACGGCGACAAGGTTCATGGCGTGGTCATCGTCGAGGAAGCGGACGAACCAGGGGCCCGGAGTCGCGGCATGCGCGAGCTCCTCAAGGTCGTCGAGCTCTTGGTCGCTCAGCGGTTCGGGTGTGCTCATCAGGCTGCCAGCTCCTNGCGTTCGACCAGGAGTCCGCGTTCGAAGCGTGCTCCGGCGCGGACCAAGGGGACGAGGTCCTTGGTGCCGTCCGCACGGACCCCGATCATCACCAGGACGGCGGCCTTGGCCTCCTCAAGGCGTATGCGCAGGTGGATGCCGTCGACCCAGAGGTAGACGTAATCGGTGCCGGACAGGTCCCGCTGCTGGAACGCGGCGTGGTCGGCCTGCCACTGCGCGGTCAGCCTCGTCACCGTAGCCGGGGACAGACCCGCCGAGGAGCCGAGGAACTGCTCCAACGCGGGCACGAAGTCGCCCGACGACAGGCCGTGCAGATAGAGCAATGGCAGCAGCTCGGCGACCTTGGGGGACTTGCGGCACCACGGCGGCAGGATCGCCGAGGAGAACCGCTTGCGCTCGCCGGTGGCCTCGTCCACGCGCTTGTCGTGCACGCGCGGGGCCCGAACCTCCACGACGCCGGCCGACGTGGTGACCTTCCGCGCCTGGTGGTAGCCGTTGCGGACGACCAAACGACGACCCCGCTCGTCACGCTCGCTCGCCAACTCGGCACTATAGGCGTCGACTTCGGCTTCCAAGGCGGCGGCAAGCATGCGTCGTGCCCCCTCGCGCACGATCTCGCCGATCAGGGAGCCGTCTCGCGTGGAGCCGTCCTCATTCACTACGGTGAGCACGGGCGTACCCTCCCGACCCGCGCTGCAACGCGGGCCTACTCGGTGACCATCAAAGGATCATTCGGGAAGGTACGCCCTCTGCGTCCCTTCCGGGGCTGATCCACAGGTCTTGAGCATTGCTCCTGTCGGCTCGTCGGACGCATCTACTGGTTCTCGATCACCCGGCGCCGCGCGCCACGCGCAGTGATGAACAGAGCGGAGCTCATGGCGAGGTTGAAGAGCATGCTCGGCACGTCGCCGCCACCCACAGCGCCGTAAATGACACCGGCGAGGCCACTGACCGCAAGAACGGTGAGAGCGAAGGCCAGGACTGTCCAGAGCACGCGATGCATGAGCGAACAATAGTGCGTGCCACATCCGTGTTGTCCAGGCGGATCGGCGCGGCCCACTGCCGCTGCTGACGAGCGATGCGGTTCAGGCAGGGTGTACTGCGCCACTCCTCCCGAAGTGTGCTGCGCGATGGGGCCACCGCGTCGGATGCAGGCGTCAGCCCTGAAGGTGACACCTTGCGATGATCACGACTGTCCAGGGCGCTGGTTCGGGAGCTTCTTCGGCCGGCCCGAGACTCCATCCATACCAAGACCTCTGCCGCACTCCTGTAACTGGGCAGAAGTCCATCGCCGTTGGGACGGATCCGCAGCTCCTCCCAGATCTCCGCTTCGTAGCTGTGGCAGAGCCAGGAATGGAACGAGGAGACACCGTACTCGACGCCCACCACGTCGAACCCCAGGATCCTGGCGTCGGGGGGTAGGGGCTGACCGGCAGAGAGCAGTGTCAAGGAGGAGGCTCAGCCGACTCCCGTTCCTCCGGCTCCGCCCACGTCGTCGACGCGGTGTGATCACGCTTGAAGAGCTGAGCGTCTTCCCTGCTGAGGCCAACAGCCAGCAGTTCCGCGGCGGGCGCAAATCGGGTACGGGCACGTTCGGCTTTCGCCCGATCGATGTACCAGTCGTAGAACTCGGGATGGGGATCCCCGTCGGCCAGAAAGCATCGACTGGTCGTGACGAACCGTGCAGGCACCAAGTCGGAGTCCTGCCAGGGCTCACGGACGGCAGGCGGGGCAAGCACGTAGCCGCCGAGTAGAGCGTCAGCGGCCTTCAGGAGCTCCATGACGGCGTTCAAGCCGACATCAGCACGTGGCATCAATGTTGCCGGACCGTGGCGGACCAAGGTCGGCCCCAGGAAGCCCAGGAGCCACACGACAGCCCGGCGTCGGGCTCTCGGCGCATCGCGGGCCATCCAACGTCTGCCCACCGAGCGGACGACGCGACCCCCCTTTGGTGAACCGATCCGTCGGCCACGTCATCGGCATGATGCCCGGTCCCGCTCACCGGTGACGCGGCCATTGCCAGGCCGTCAGGCTGGGACTGCTCGACTGGTTGCGCGACGCGGCGTCGTCCGCGTGGACCTGTGCGCCTCTACCGGCGGGGAGCCGCTCTACCGGGCCCCCGGGTCTCGGTGCACAAAACGGCCAATGTCATGGACGCGCTACCGAAGTCGGCGCAGCCCGCCGCCAGGCATTGCAGGACCTCTACAACGCCGCGGCCCGCGAGAGCGTCCCTCGGCTCGTCGATGAGGTCAGGCGCCTACGCCGCCAGCTGCATGCCGTTCTTCGGATGACGACGGACCAGCCATGACGCCCGCCTGATCGGCTGGCGTCGGCAACTGGGCCGCCATGAGTCCGCATCATCCTTGTCGGATCGGCCCGTATCGTGCGGTCGACTCTCGATGCGCAATGGGTTCGGCTCGCAGCATCCCGACATCGGACAGGCAGTCCCCGCCCAGCACGACCGCGAGTGCCACATCGAGCAGAATCTTGCCCGGATCGTGCACCGCCCGCTGCCGCCTCCACGGCTCCAGTGCTTGCGATATCGCCCGATCCAGGCCTGCCTTGCGGGCCGTCTCGACCAGCAACACGGCCTCGGCCTGCGAGACCACCCCACGACCGCCGCCCTCGACACGTACACGGGGGTAGGACCCGATACGCTTCTTCACCTGGGAAGTGCTTCTTTCCTCGCAACCAACAGGACCCTCAGCAAGTCCCATCGTTGCCGGTCAGGAGCACTTTCCGCTTTTGCGATCAAGCCTTTGACAGCCCACCTCGTGAAAGCGCGAGGCTAAGCCTTGGCGTGCGCCAAGGCTCGTCACATGCCTCTCGGGGCCGCCCCCGGCAGCCGCGTCCGGACCAGGAGCAGGGTGACGTCGTCGGACGCGGCCCGGCTGCCGGGGACGGTTTCCAGTGCGCGGGCACACAGGTCCTCCAGGGGCAGTCCCGGCTGGGTCATGGCACCGCCCGGGCGGTTCATCCCCTCCTCGATGTCGTGGTCGCGGGCCTCGACCAGGCCGCCGGTGTAGAGGCCGAGCACGCTCCCCTGGGGAGCTCCAGTTCGGCGGACCGGAACAGGCTGCCCAGTCTTATGCCGAGCGGGGTTCCTGTCGGCAGGTCCGGGAAGGTGACCCGTCCCTGCGGATCGATGAGCAGCGGCGGCGGATGGCCGGCGAGTGCCACGGGGCAGCGGCGTGTAGCCCGCTCGTACAGGGCGTGAAGGCACGTCGCGCCGAAGAGCATCAAGGCGTGGTTCGACGTGCCCTCGGCACCGACGTGGCGTGCTGGTGAAGGGGTCGGTGCCGAGGTTCATGTCGGCGAGGGCGCCGTTGTACATGTCCCGGGTGGTGAAGCGGTTGAGGCCGGGGAGTTGTAGTCGCGGAAGCCCATGCCGTACGTGCCGAACTCGACGTCCCACCGTTTGAGGACTCTTCTTTCCGTCCTCTGTACCGCGACCGACGTTCGGGGTGTGCCGGGAACCGTTTCCCGGCACACCCCGCGATTCCGGAGCTCTGTCCGAGGCTCAGTTCAACAAGTGGGTTTTCACTACCTGGCGGTCCAGTAGACCGAACTGCCCTGGAATTACTTATCCCCGGAATCCTGGCTGTTATTGAATGCCTGTCCTGTTCTCCGCGTGCAGTCACAGTCAGCACGAGCGTGGCAGCACGGATCCCCACAATGCGACTGCACCACCGTTTCATGTCGCAGCAGCGGCAGCGCCGTCGCGGCCCCGCCTCAGAACGGGCTCGGCACCTGCGTCCAGACGATCACGATGAGCACGAGGTGCAGTAGGCATACGAGGCGCGCGCTCCTCCATCGCCGCGAAATTCCCGCCGTGACGGCCAGGAAAACGGTCGACAGAACAAGGCAGAAAAATGCGCCTGCCGCGGTGTCGGGATCGCTTGTCGGTGTCGTTTCCGCACCCACGGCCGGGAGGCACAGTGCCAGCATACCGACGGCGACCGCATACAGTCCTGCTGCCAGAATGCCCCGCAGCCACAGGGCCAACTTCTCGTTCGCAACTATCATTTTTCTTTCCATCCTGCGCATCCGACTGACGTGCGGGGCGCGCCAGGAAGCGATTCCTGGCACGCCCCGCGAATCTGGAACTCTATCCGAGTAGTCCCGACAGCATGCCCTGGTTCTTCACGATGTTTCCTCCGTACGACCGGGCCCCAGGATCGGTGGCCCAGTAGCCGGCTCCTCCCTTGTACCAGGCGCCTACGTTCTTCATGTCAGTCGTTGTGAAACTCCCGGCACCCCGCCCAGGGGCGATCGCGTCCCTGCCCTGTGACAGATACCTGGCGCTCAAGAAGATGTTCTGAACGTTGTCCTGAAGCGAACTCTTGATCTCGCTTCTCTGATATCCGCTGAGATTTCCCGGATCATATCCCAGCAAATCGGCAGCGAGGCTGATCTGCATGCTGATATTTCCGTAGGATGCCTTGTCGCCGCTCAGAATCCCGCCCGCTGTGTCAAAGGCCGGCGGATCTCCCGAGACCTCGTTGTAGGCCACGCCAGCCAGCAGCGTGGCCGGGATGTCGTACTTGGCCGAGGCAGCCTTGATGGTGTCCGCGTATGCGGCGACGAAGTCCCCCTTGTACTGGGCCCGGTCCTCATCAACCCCGCCGAAGAGGAAGTTCCAGCTCTGAGCCAGCGCGTCCCAGTTGCTCCAGACATCGAGGTCGTTCTGCGAACCATAATGATCCGCATCACCCATGAGCTGTAGGTGCTCGACAGTCAGCTCCTTGGTGGGGACGCTGCAGGCCGGAGGACAGCCGGCGCCTATGGTGACCAAGCTTGAGTCGGGGGCGGGTGTTGCGGCTTCCTCTGCCTTGATCATCGGGGTTTCGCGGTAGACACCCCCGCACATCCCCGTGATGTCGCAGCTGGTGTGTCCGTCGTACTCGACTCTGCTGGTGGGGTTGCCGCCGGTGAAGGCGTAGCGGTTGTTGGTGTAGGGGTCGTTGCCGAGGTTCATGTCGGCGAGGGCGCCGTTGTACATGTCCCGGGTGGTGAAGCGGTTGAGGCCTGGGTTGTAGTCGCGGAATCCCATGTCGTAGGTGCCGGACTGTGCGTCCCACCGCTTGGCGTTGAAGCGGTAGGGGTTGTACGACTCCTTGGTGGGGTCGGCGGGGTCGGGCTTGTCGATACCGGTGAACTCCGAGTCGTCGTCCTTGCCGTAGGCGGTGTAGCCGTAGGTTGCCTTGGTGTCGCCGCTGCTGTCGGTGAGGGTTTCGACGTCGGTGTGGCCGTTGTAGCCGTAGTAGCCGTCCTCCGTCGTGCCGCCGGTGTTGTGCTTGATCTGCGACAGGCGCTCACCGAACGGGCTGTACTGGTACGACTTCGTGAGCGCGCCGGCGACCTTCTCGTCCAGGACCTCACCGGACAGTCCCAGGTATGCGAAGTCGGTGGTCTTGCCGTCCGCTGTTTTGGAGGCGGTGCGGTCGAGCGGGTCGAAGGTGTACGTGGTCGACTTCAACGAGCCCGAGGAGTCCGTCTTCTGGGATTCCACGACGTGGTCGAAGCCGTCGTACACATTCCGCTCGATGACCTTGCCTGCGGCAGTGACGGTCTCCTGGCGGCCGTAGGGGTCGTAGGTGTAGTTGGCCGTGGCGCCTGCGGTGGTGGCGGTCAGCAGCCGGTTACGGTCGTAGTTGAACGTGGTCGTGACGTTCTTGACGGTCTGGTTGATGACGTTGGCGTTGTCGTCGTGAACATAGGTCTCGGTGCCCGCGCCGTTGCCGGTTTTGACCGAGGTGGCGATGCGGTTTGCGGGGTCGTAGGTGTAGTTGGTGGTGGAGTCGAGGTACGCCGCGTGGTTGTCGGCGTTCATCTTCCGGGCCACGTCCTGCGCCTTGTTCCCGTTGGGGTCGTAGGCGTAGGTGTGAGAGGAGACGAGCGTGCCGTTCGGCTTCTTCTCCGCCGTGGTCTTCAGTGCGCCGTCGAGGAAGTAGGTGTAGTCGACGGTGTTGCCGTTGGCCTTGGTCTCCTTCAGCTTCTGGCTGCGGTCGGTGTAGGTGTACGAGGTGACCTTCGGCGACGGGTCGGTGGACGTCTTGCCGACGGACACCGTCTGGACCAGTTCGCGCAGGTCGTAGGTGTACTTCGAGAACTGGTCAGGGTGGCTGACCGTGTCGGGCTGGCTGTTCGCGTCGTAGGTGTAGGTGGTGGCCTTCTTTTCCTGGCCGGCGAGGTTCTCGGTGACCTTCTGCGCCTGGTTGAGGCCGGTGTAGGTGATCGCGTAGTTGTCGACCCTCGCGCCGGAGGAGGTGTCGTCGATCAACGTCATGTTGCCGTTGACGTCGTAGGTGTACGCGAAGTTCTTCTTCTCCGTGTCGGTCGGGTCAGCGGTGGTGTCCCGGACCAGTTTGACGCCGTCGGCGACGACGATGCCCGCGGTGTTCTGGTCGAGCTTCAGCTTGGTGTCCTCCCCCTGCTTGAGCGGGTAGGAGCCGAGCTGCACCCAGGTTCCGGGGCTGGCGTTCTGGTCTTTGGTTACTGCCGGTTCGGTGGTGGTGCCGTGGGTGAGGGTGTACTTCGCCGTGGTCGCTGCGCCGGTCACCTGCGGGTACTTGACGTACGCGGTGTAGGTGCCGTCCTTGGGGACGTTCAGCGTCCACGTGAAGCTGTCCGTGCCGGTGCCCGCCGCGTGGGTGCGGTGGTTGTAGCCCTCCTGTCCGGTGATGTCGCCCGTGGCCCAGGTACCGGTGACCGTGGTGTTCTGGGTGTCGGAGTTGTCGGCCAGGACCACGCTCTTGCCGGCCGGGACGCCGTCGTCCGTCTTGGACTTGAGCTTGCCGTCGGGGTAGTACGTCCACGCCATGGTGCGGTCCGAGGAACCGCCGGCAGAGGACTGTGTCCGCGTGAGCTGCTGGCCGAGCTCGTTGTAGTCGTAGCTGGTCGAGATGGACCACGGGTCGGTGGACTTCTTCGTCCAGCCGTTGTCGAAGTAGGTGACGGTGGTGTCGTTGCGGACCGTCTCGCCGTCCGAGGGCGGGAGCGAGGTCTTGATGACCCGCCCGACGGCGTCGTAGGTGGTCTGGGTGTAGACGTCCGGCTTGTTGTAGCGGGTGTCCGCCGGGTCGTAGGGCTGGTACTGCTTGACCGGGCGGTTCAGCGCGTCGTACTCGGTGCGGGAGGTGAAGTCGTCGGTCGCTGTGGTCGCCGTGCCGCGTGGGGTGATCACCTTGGTGGTGTTGCCGACCTGGTCGTACTCGTACTTCGTCGAGCGGTAGGTGATCGTCGAGGTGCCGTCGTGCGGGACCTTGACCTCGGTCTGCTTGCCCCGTTCGTCGTAGGTGACGGTGGTGGTGTTGTTCTCGGCGTCCGTCGTGGAGACGACCAGCGAGTCCTTGTCGTAGGACTGCTTGGTGAACTTGCCGGCCGCGTCGGTGACCTGGATGACCCGGTGATCGAGGTCGTAGTCGGTCTTGGTGGTGTAGTCGGTGTTGTCCGGGGTGGCGTTCTTCTTCGGGTCCACCACCTTGGTGACGTTGCCGACGTTGTCGTAGGTGTAGGAGATTTTGTTGCCCGCCGCGTTCACCACGTCGGTGATCTGGTAGATCTCGTCGTAGGTGCTGGTGGTGACGTAGTCGGCAGGGTCCGTCGTCGTGAGCGTGCCCTTGGGCTCGGTCGACGTCTTCAGGTTGCCGACCTTGTCATACGTGTATGCCGAGGTGGGCACCTGCGATGTCGGGGTGTCCTTCGGGGCGGTGGCCGAGATGACTTCGTCCGCGTCGTCGTAGACCGCCGTGGAGATCGCGCCGTTGGGTGCGGTGGATGTGGTGACGTTGTCGTTGGCGTCGTACACCGGCTCGGGCGTGGTGATCAGCACACCCGCCGCCTGGTCCTTGGGCACCGTGCTGACCTTCGGACGCCCGAACGTGTCGTAGGTCTGCGTGGTCGTCTTGCCCAGTGCGTCGGTGACCGACGTGACCTGGCCCCGCTCGTCGTAGACGAAGTTCGTCGACTTCTGCAGCGCGTCCGTGATCGTCTTCGGGTAGCCGGTCGGATCGAAGGCGCTGTTGACCGTGGCGTGGTTGTTGGCGTCGGTGGCCTTGGTCAGCTGGCCGTAGGCGTCGTACTCGTAGGAGGTGGTGTAGTCGCCGGCGGTCTGGGTGGAGACGCCCTTGGGGTCGGTGACCGTCTTGAGGTTGCCGAAGGTGTCGTAGCCGAACTGCCAGATACGGCCTTCGGGTGAGGTCTTGCGGAACAGGTCGGCCGAGTAGCCGTCCAGCCGGGTCTGGTACTCGTACTTTGACGCGTTCGCAGGGTAAACGCCCGGTGCGCAGTCCGAAGGCGGGGGGACACCGGCCTTGTTGTTCTCCGGATCGCGCTGCCAGAGCGGGTAGCCCGTCTTCTGGTCGTAGCAGTAAGCGGTCTTGGCGCCGTTGGCCTCTTCCAGGTAGGTGACGTTGTTGTCCGCGTCCCAGCTCATTCTGGTGGTCTGGGACTTGGCGTTCGTCGTCTGCACCGGGCGGCCGAAGTCGTCTGCGACGTAGGCCGTGGTGTGGTTCTCGGCGTCCTTGACGGAAGTGTCGGTGAACGACGGGGTGGTGCCGTCGGCGGCGTAGGTGAAGCCGGTGGTGCCGTTCAGACGGTCGGTGATCGTCTTGGTCCACCAGTGGTACTTCGGGTCGTCGCCGGTCTGCGGGGCGTAGTACGCGAGCTGGGTGTTGTGCCCTCGCGGGTCGGTGATCTTGACCAGCTTGACGTTCTTGGTGCCCTGGGTGGCGTCGTAGGTGAACTTGAACACCTTCGGCTGTGCGGAGCCGGAGCCGTCGGTGAGCTGGGCCATCAGACCCTGCGTGGTGTAGAGGAAGGTCAGCTGGCGGCCGGAGATGTCGGTCATCGACTTGATGTGGTCGATGATCTTCGGGTTGGTCAGGTTCGTGCCCGACTGGACCGTACCCGCGGCGTCGACGTACTGGTAGGCGTCGCCCTTGTTGTAGTAGGTGACGGTCAGCGTCTGCCGGGCGGCCGGGTCGGTGACGTACTGCAGGAACTCGACCGGCTTGTTGTTGGACTTGCGGTGCTCGTAGGTGAAGAGCTGGGTGTTGCCGTTCTTGTCGACGACGGAGGTGACGTAGCCGGCGCAGTCGTAGAAGAACCGCGTCCCGTCGGGCCGGGTCATCGACCAGGCGTCGGCGGTGTCGTCCTTGTCCGGGGTGCAGTCCACCCCGCCCTTCATCGCCAGCTTGTAGTGCACACCCGCCGGGGCCTTGAAGCTGCCGTCGGCCTGCCTGGTGAACACCGAGGCCGTGCCGTCACCGTCGGTGAGGGTGACCTCGGTCGGATTGGGGTTGGGGTGGAAGTCCAGTGCGGCGCCCAGCCGGATCGGCGCGGCGGCCTGTGCGGACCAGCCCGGCCCCATCACCGTGTCGGAGGTGTCGAGGGAGTTGTAGGCGAACCGGGCGAAGGTGCTCAGGCCGCGGCCCGGGTTGCTGAACGCGTTGTACTGCCAGACCGTGTTGCCGGAGGCCAGGTTGTTCATGACCGACGAGCCGGCGCCCGTGTTCTTGCCTGTGTAGGAGTAAAATTTCTCCAGACCGATCTGGTCGGAGGTCGGATCCTCGATTCTGACCGCTTGCGCGAGGCCCGCGACGCCGCCGGTGGCGGAGTTCCAGGTGGAGTTGGTCTTGTTCCAGGTGTCCCAGGTCAGGGTGTAGGCGGTGCGCTTGTTGGTGGGCTGGCCGGAGTCGGCGTTGCTCGGGGCCTTCACCTGCGCGTGGACCGTCACCGTCTGGCCCGGGAGGATGTCCTGGGGCAGGGCGGTCTTGATCTGGTTGCCGCCGTTGGTGACGTCCGTGCCGTCGGCGAGGGTCCAGCGGTAGGAGAGCTGCTGGGCGGCCGCGGTCCAGGTGGTGCTGGTGGTGTTGGTCAGGTCGACATCGACGGTGTAGGCGGTGCCCGGCGTCATCCGGGACGGGACCTGCGGCGCATAGTACGTCGAGTCCGTCGTCGCATCCACGTAGGTGACCACGAGTTGCGGCCGCAACTGCGGTTCACCGGTCTCGGAGGACAGGAAGACCGAGCGTTCCTGCGGGCCGCCGGTGGTCTCGTCCTTGACCTTGAGCAGCACGCCGTGGTTCGAGGTGGGGGTGGTGACCCAGCTCTGGGTCAGTGAGGTGGCGTCCCACCAGTGACGGACCGGATCGCTGGATACGCCGGCGACGGTGTCGGAGACGGTAGCGGAATAGTCGCCGCCGGCCGTGGTCCATGGTGTGGTGCCGGTGTAGTTGTTCCAGCTCGCGGTGGCCTCGTCGAAGTCCTTGGTCAAGCCGTGGAGTTCGTAGATGGCCGAGCCGCCGCCGGTGTTGGTGGTGATCGTCGAGAAGGCCTGTACCTGCGACGACAGCACCCGGGCGGTGGCGGGCAGTGAGGTCGTGGGGAACTTCAGCACGGCACGGGTCTTGCCGTAGGTGCCGGAGTTGTTGCCGACCGTCAGCCAGTTCTGGTTCAGGCTGTCACTGAGGATGGTGTCGTGGCCGGTGGTGGCCTGGGCCGAGGACAGCGTGGTGTCGGCGTAGCCCGTCCCGGACTGGATGATCTGCCGGGTCTGGCCGGCCTTCGGCAGGTCCGCGAGCTGGACCGGACCGCCGATGACCGTCCCGTCCTTCGTCTTGACCGCGACCTCGTAGTACACCGCGTGGAAGTCGTCGGCGGAGTCCGCCGGGGTAGGCACCGCCGTGGTGTCGGTGAAGCTCGTCGTGCCCGCCGCGACCGGTGCGACCAGCGTCGCCGCCGTCGGGGTGAAGCCCTGGAAGACACTGCGGTGCACCTGGTACTCGGCCAGGTCGTCACCCGTGGGACCACCCGGAGTCGGGTCGACATACGCCGGCCAGGACAGCTCCGCACCGTCCGCGTGGATCTTCGTCGGCGGGTTCACCGCGACACCGACCCGGCCGAAGGTCACCGTCAGCTTCGGATAGGTGGCCGTCTCGCCGCCGTAGCCGAACTCACCCGCCTCATACAGCGGACCGCCCTGACCGAGGGTGGCCTCGTTCGTGGTCTGCAGCATGAACCCGTAGTTGGTGGCGGTACCGTCGATCCACTTCTGGACCGTGTCGGTGACCGGGATGCTGTGCCACTTGTCGTACGTGCCCGCCGCCTTCGACACCACGGCGGGGTTGACCAGCCGTACCGCGTCCGCGATGACCGCGGTGGTCGCGGAGGCCGGACCGTCGCCCAGGACAACCTTGCCGGCCGTGCCCTTGGAGAACGACAGCTCACCGCCGTTGTTCAGCGAGGCCCACACCCCACCGGTGCCCGCGGACTGGTCCACGGTGGTGTTGTAGGTACCGCCGTTGTAGGTCACCGTGTACGGCGCGTTGGTGGCCCGGTCCGTCGCCGGGATGGAGTGCACGTCCACCCGGTAGGAGTCGGTCTCCGGCACCGTCGGCTGCCAGGTGTAGGTGGCACCCGCAACCGTGTCCTTGTTGAACGCGTAATCAGTGTTGATCGCGTACTGGGTGAACGCGCTGTTCGTCGAGTACGGCCACGAGCCGCTCGCCGCCGTGCCAGCGTCCCCGTCGTCCAGCTGCACCGTCGTCCCCGACAGCTCACCCGACAACGCGTTCGTGCTGTTCCACGTGGCACCCGTCGCGGTCCACGCCCCGGTGACCCGGTGCGCCTCCACCGGCACACTGTTGGAGTTCGTGGTGTGCGCCTGGTTGTAATAGACGCCCAGCCGCGCCGAATCGATCTTCGAACCGGCGGGGATTCCGGTCAGCGGGAACTTCAGCAGCGACCGCAGCTTGCCTGTGTCCGTCGTACCGACACCCAGCTGCCAGTTGCCCGTGCTGGCCCCGCCGACACCGTTGAGGTTCGTCGTCGGCTGTGAGGAGTCGATCATCACGTCCTGCGATGTCGACGGCGTTGGCGCGAGCACGATCGTCGGGTCCACCGTCACCGGGAACCGCCGCCCCGGCGCCGCCAGCCACGTCGCGTCCGGCGTCAGCGTGATCCGCCAGGCTGAGCCGTCCCGCGTCAGCTTCTGCGAAACCGCGCCATGGGCGAGATCGATGACAGCGTTGTCGGTGTTCTTCGGCGCCTGGAACATCACCGCGGCCGGGATCACCGCCACCGCACGACCTGACTCGTCCCCGCCGAACAGGGAAATCGAACCATCCCTGTTCTGGCGGGGCGTCAAACCGTCGGTCTTCAGGGTGAACGTGAAAGACACCGGGCCACTGGGGGCCTTGTCCAGGACGATGTCCTCCTTGACCTCACCCCGCCCCACCCGGTAAACGAAGTCCGCGCCGGAAGCCACGTCCCGGTAGGTGACCGTGTCACCCTTGGCCACCGGATCGACGGACTTGGCGGCACCGTCAAGCCCCAGCGTGACCGTGCGCTTGGCGTCCACCTCGAACCGCAGCAGCTCACTACTGCGCGAACCGAAGTAGGAACGAGCCAGGTTCGCCGTGTTCGCGAACGCGAACCCGGAACGGCTGCTGCCGGAGACCTCGGTGTCGATGGTCTTCCAGCCGTCGGCCACGCGGTAACTCAGCGGAACCGCACTGTATTCGGCCTGTGTCCGCCCGTCTGACATCTTCCAGTAGCGCACTGACGGCGTCCGCTTGGCCGTCAGCTCCTTCACGCGGTGCGCTCCCGGCAGCTTCTTGCCGGGGGCCAGCTTCTGCCGGTCGGCGATCGCTTCCTTCGGGCCCACCGGCGGCGCCGGTAGCTTGCGATCAGCACCGAACCAGCTCTTCACCGAGTCCACGATCCCCGGACCGTGCGGGCCGGGCGAAGTCGTCACGGCGAAGGCTGGAGTCTGTACCACAGACCCCAGCAATGCGCCGACCGTCAAGGTCGCCGCTATTCGTAGCCGTCTTCCCATCAAAACTCCTGTCGATGACTGGAAAATGGCAGCACAAAACAGGCCACGGAATTGGCCGTGACCGACCGTCATGCTGCCTCGACCACGAGTGACTCGTGATCAGCGGGCGGACTGTCACACCATGCGAGCGCGCGGGTCAAGCCGGCTGACGTAAACCGCGAAATGGGGTCAACTCGTCCATTTGCACGGCCAATTGATGGCCGTAACGGCGGTCCGACGGATCAAACGAGCATTCTTCAGCCACGCAGAATCAACAATGGCGCGATCTTGACCTCGGTCCCGACGGTCCACTCAATGAAGATTTTTCGCATGCCCGATAAACATCGGGATCAGACCTTCTGCGGGATCAATAGGACTTATTCCAACGGCACTTGCGCCACTGGGCGGCATTAGCTCTAATCGGCACCGGCGCGTACTGCACGCAGAGCACTACGCCTTTCAGCGCCATTCAGCACACAAGGAGAGCCCGGCATGGAGACGAAGACTGCCGACAGCACGGAGCCCCCCGGGAAAGAGGGCGTCGCCGCGACAGCGTGCGACGGGGTTGCCCGCCGCCGCGCCTGGACGGTGATCGTCGGCGGTGCCATCGCCACCTGCCTCGCCCTCGCCCTCGCAATCACCGTCATCACCATCCGAGCCGGCGGTGATGACCCCTCTGCCACGTCAGGTGACAAGAAGACCGACACTGTGCCCGTCGGTTACCAGGTCACCGGCGACGGCACTGCGCAGATCACCTATGCGGGCCCCGACGGCCACGCCCGCACCGTCACTGCCCGACTTCCCTGGCACGAAACGGCCGAGGCGGAGATCGGCGACGGTTCTGCCGGTGTCTCCATCGTCCTCGGCGGGGACGGGGGCACTGCCACCTGCGCCGTCTCCGTGCACGGCAAACCCGTGCAACGGGCCACCGCCCAGGGCTCCTACGGCCGCGCCAACTGCCGCGCACCGCTTACACCCACGCCACGCTGAATCCCGATGATCGACACTCCCACCGCGCGTCCCACGGATCGCATTGCGGACGTCACCGGCCCGTGCACACAGAGCAACCGACGTAGCGTCGACGCAGACCGGTCGAAGACAAGCCCGCTGATCTTGGGGCGCTTTGCTCGCGCTGGCGCACGGCGGCCGGCCTTCCCGGCCGGCCACCCGCCGGGCCCTGCCGCGTCCCGCCGCGGGACGTGCGCACAACCACCGTCATGTGACGGTCGATTGCGTCGCCTTGCGCTCCTAGCGTTTTCTCAGGTCAGGAGCTCGATGAACAGGGGATTCCCATGGCGTGGCACGGTGCTCGTTCGGCGACAGGGCGGGCGATGGTCGGCCGCCCCGCCGAACGCGAGGCGATCGGACGGCTGCTCGAAGCGGTACGGGAGGGACTCAGCGGCGTCTTGGTGCTGCTGGGCGAGGCCGGGATCGGCAAGACGCGGCTGCTGGACCACGCGGCGGCCGAGGCCACCGGCGTCGCGGTCACCCGGCTGGTGGGCGTCGAGGCCGAAAGGCCCCTCGGCTACGGCGCGCTGCACCGGCTCCTGCGGCCGCACCTCCACCGCACCGACCGGCTTCCCACCCGGCAACAGGCCGCCCTGAACGGCGCGTTCGGCCTGACCGACGCAGCTCACCCGGACCGGCACCTTGTCGGACTGGCGACCTTGACCCTGCTGTCCGACGCGGCGTCGGAGCTGCCGATGCTGTGCCTGATCGACGACGTCCACTGGCTCGACCCCGAGTCGTCCGCGACACTGGCCTTTGTCGCCCGGCGCCTCCACGCCGACTCCCTGGGCCTGATCTTTGCGGCCAGGGACGGCCTCGACGACCGGCGGCTGTTCGACGCCCTGCCCTCGCTGCGGGTCGGCGGGCTGCCTGACACCGACGCCCGGGAGGTGCTGGTCCGTGCTGTCGCCGGGCACCTGGACCCGGCCGTCGCGGACCGGATCGCGACCCGCACCGGGGGCAATCCGCTGGCCCTCGTCGAACTGGCCGCGCACCTGGGCGCCGAGCAGTTGGCCGGTGTCGCACCACTGCCCGAGCCGCTGCCGGTGAGCAGGCTCCTGGAGGAGCACTTCCAGCAGTCCGTGGCCGCGCTGCCGCCGGACACCCGGACGCTTCTCCTCCTCATGGCGGCGGCGCCGACCGACGACATGGCGGTGGTCCGGCACGCGGCGGGCGCGCTGGGCCTGCCGGCCAGTGCCGCGACCGCCGCCGTCGGGGCCGGCGTGCTGGAGCACGGGCCCGGCGCCGGGTTCCGGCATCCGCTGATCCGGTCCTCGGTCTACGCGGCGGCCTCCGCGGACGACCGGCGGCGGATCCACGCCGCTCTCGAAGCGGCCAGCGACCCGGCCCGCGTCCCCGACCGGCGGGCCTGGCACCGTGCCGAGGCGGTCCTCGGCACCGACGACGCGGCGGCCGCGGACCTGGAGGTCGCGTCGGACCGGGCCCGGGCCAGGGGCGGCTATTCCGCCCAGGCGCTGTTCCTGTCCAGGGCGGCCGAACTCACCACCGAGCCGGCCATCCGCGCCGAGCGCTACCTCGGCGCGGCCCAGGCCTACCTGGCCTCCGGCGACCACGCCGCCGTGCACCCCCTGCTCGACCTCGCCCTCCCGGCCCTCGACCGGCCCGCCGCCCGCGCCCGTGCGCTGCGGATACGGGCCTCGGCAGAACTCTTCGAGACCCACAACGACCGCGTCCCCGCCATGATGCTCGACGCCGTGGCCGAACTCGGCGACGCGGATCCCCGCATGACCCGGGAGCTGCTCTACGAGGCCATGCACGCCGCCGTCATCGCCCAGCACACCATGCACCGCACGACCTTGGCCGAGGTGGCCAAGGCCGTGATCGGCGCCCCCAACGACCAGGACGCCCCGGCCTGGAGCCCCGACCGGCTGATCGAGGGCCTGGCCCTCCGTACCGCCTACGGCTACGAGAGCAGCGTCCCGGTGATCCAGGAGGCCCTGGCGAAACTCCGCGCGTCGGCCGAACTCCACGACATGGCCAGCCCGCTCAGCATCATCGTGAGCCTCGTGGCGGGCGACGTGTGGGACATCGAGGCGTACGCCGGGATCACCGGCCGGCTCGCCACCGAGAACCGCACCCAGGGAGCGCTGTACAGCCTCAGCCTGTCCTTGACGGTCCAGGCCTACACCGAGATCTGGAACGGGCGGCTGACCACGGCCGACGCACTCCTCGCCGAGGCCGACGACTACGCCGCGGCCATCGGCCTGGCGACTCAGGGCGACCTCAACAAGGCCCTGCTGTACGCGTGGATGGGCAAGGAGAGCGAGGTGCGCGCCGTCACCGCGGCGATGGACGCCGTCGCCGCGACGTACGGCCTCGGCATGCTGCGCCAGCTGGCGCTCCACGCCCGGTGCATCCTCGACCTGGGCGCGGGGCGCTACGACGAGGCGCTGCGCCACGCACTGCCCGCCTACGAGGAGGACTTCCCGTCGGAGGGCAATCTCATGCTGCCGCTCCTCGTCGAGGCCGCCGTCCGCGCGGGCGACCGGCGCACGGCGGCCCTGGCGCTCCAGCGGCTCGAACCCCGCGCGCGGCTGGCCGGAACGCCGTGGGCACTGGGGCTCCTGGCCCGCTGCCGGGCCCTGACCGAGGAGGGCGCCGACGCCGAGACGTGGTACCAGGAGTCGATCGACCTCCTGGGCAGCCTCCCGCTGGCCGCGGAACACGCCCGGTCGCGGCTGCTGTTCGGCGAGTGGCTCCGGCGGCGCAAGCGCCGGGCCGAGGCCAGGGAGCACCTGCGGGCCGCGTACGAGTCCTTCGACGCCTGGGGCGCGACCCTGTTCGCCGAACGCGCCCGGATCGAGCTGCTCGCGACCGGGGAGAAGGCGCGGCGGCGCGTTCCGGAGACCAGGTCCGATCTCACGCCCCAGGAACGGCACGTGGCGCTGCTGGCCGCCTCGGGACAGACCAACGCCGAGATCGCCTCCCGGCTGTTCATCACGACCTCGACGGTCGAGTTCCATCTGAACAAGGTGTTCCGCAAGCTCGGCATCACCTCGCGCCGGCGGATCGCCGCCGCACTTGGCGGGCCGACGACCGGCTGATCCCCACGCGGCCCCGGCCCGCCGAGCGGCCGTGCCGCAATCCGGACGCAGGTGGACACGCGGCGCCGCCGACCGCATGATCGATTCTCGTGAGCACTACCAACGACCGGCGTCTCGTCGGGCGCGACGACGAACTGCGATCCCTGTTCAGGCACCTGGACGCGGTAGATTCCGGAGGCCGGGCGGTCGGGCTGTTCGGGGAGCCCGGGGTGGGCAAGAGCGCGCTGCAGGCGGAGGTCGTGGAGCATGCGCGATCCGCCGGGTTCACCGTGCTCACCGCGCGGGGCAGCCAGTCCGAGACGCACCTCCCCTTCGCCAGCCTCCATCAACTGCTGCGGCCCCTGCTCTCCCGCGTCGACCGGCTGCCCGCCCCGCAGCGCAACGCCCTCCTCGTCAGCTTCGCCATGAGCGACTCCATCGACGTGCAGCCGTTCTTCACCGCCTTGGCGGTCCTGGAACTGCTCGTCGACGCGGCGGGAGACAGCCCGGTCCTGGTCTGCCTCGACGACCTGCACTGGATGGACCAGCCGTCGACCGACGTGCTGGGCTTCGTCTGCCGCCGGATTGCCGGTGAGCGGGTGGTCGTGCTGTGCACGTCGCGACCCGAGGCCCTGCCGTTCGCGGACCCCCACACGATCGAGTGGACGGCACTGGACGGCATCGACGACGCCGCGTCGGCCGAATTGCTGGACGCACGGGCGCCGCATCTGCCGGCGGCCGTGCGTGAGCGCGTGCTGCGGCAGGCCCGCGGCAACCCGCTCGCCCTGGTCGAGTTCGCCGGCGCGCTGGAGCCGGGACGGTACGCGTGGACCGAGTTCGACGAGGACCTGCCCATGACCACCCGCCTGGAGCGGGCGTTCGCCACGCGGGCCGAGCACCTCGACCCGGCCGTCCGCGCCGTCCTGACCGTCGCCGCGGTGGACGACGGCGACGACCTCGACGACGTCCTCGCCGCCGCGGGCATCCTCCACGGTTCGCCGGTCGACCTCGACACTGCACAACCGGCCTTCGAGCACGGGCTCCTGACCGTGACCGGCGAGCGGTACCGCATCGCCCACCCGCTGGTCGGTTCGGCCCTCCGGCAGGGCATGACGGCGGCCGCACGCCGGGAGGCGCACGCGGCGCTCGCGCGCGTCCTGACCGGCCATCCGGACCGCGCGGTGTGGCACCGGGCCTCCTCGGTGTCGGGCCGTGACGAACGGATCGCGGCCGAGCTGGAACAGGCCGCCGGGAACGCCCAGCGCCGCGGCGCGGTCGTCTCGGCCGCCGCGTGGCTGGAACGGGCGGCCGCCCTGAGCCCGGACCCGCAGTCGCAGGCCGCACGCCTGCTCGGCGCCGCCGAACTCGGCTTCCAACTGGGCCGGTTCAGCCACGTTGAGCAGATCAAGGCCCAGGTCGCGGGGATGACGCTCCGGCACCGCGACCGGTCGCGGCTGGCGTGGCTCGAAGGTGTCTTCCACGACGGCTCCACGGGTGAACCCGCTGAAGTGCGCCACCTGGTGGGCCTGGCCGAGCACGCCACCGGCGAACAGGACGTCGACCTCGCGATGCAGCTGCTGGTGGGTGCGGCCCGCAGAGTGTGGTGGCGCGATCCCGGGCCGACGGTGCGGCACGAGATTGTCCGGGCCGCGGGGCAGGTGAACCTGCCGGCCCACGACCCGCGGCTGCTGGCCCTGCACGCGCTGTGCGGATTCCACGAGCGGACGCCGATGGTGATCGAGCAGCTCGCCCGGTGGCCGGCGGACGCCGACGGGCAACCGGAACTCGCCGGCCTGCTGGGCATCGCCGCGTTCTGCACGGGCGATTTCCGCCATGCCGTCGGCTTCCTGTCCACCCCCGTCCAGGAACTCCGCGCCCAGGGCCGCATGAGTCTGCTCGCCGAGGCGCTCGCGATACGGGCCTGGGCCGAGGTCTACCTGGGGGTCTTCGACCCGGCGCGCTCGGCCGACGAGGCCGTGCGGCTCGCCGACGAGACGGGTCAGTCGCTGTGGGCCGCGACCGCGCGCATCGCCGTGGCGCTGATCGACGCGGTGCGCGAGGGCTGGGACACCCGCCACGCCCTGCTCTCCGAGGCCGAGCACGTGGCGCTGCGGACCCCGATCGCCGCGTCGTCCCTGCTGGCCGGCGTGCAGCTGGCCCGCGGCACCGCCGAGTTGGGCGCAAACCGGCACGAGCAGGCGTACGGCGAGCTTCACCGCGTGTTCGACCCCGCCGACCCCGCGTTCCAGCGGATGCAGCAGGTGTGGGCGCTCGGCTACCTGGCCGACGCCGCCGTCCGCACCGATCGGCGGGCCGAGGCGAGAACCGCGCTGGCCTCCATCGAACAGCTCGTGGGGGACTCCCCTCCCACGGGGGCGGCCATCGCCCTGGAGTACGCGAGAGCGGTGCTGGCCGACCGCGCGTCGGCCGAGCCGCTGTTCCGGGCCGCCATGGACGGGGCGGCTTCCCAACTGCCCTGGCACCGCGCCCGTATCGACCTGGCATACGGCTCGTGGCTGCGCCGGCAGCGACGTGTCCTGGAGTCCCGCGGACCGCTGCGGGCGGCACGGTCGGCGTTCGACGCCGTCGGTGCCCGCACCTGGGCGAACCTCGCCGACCAGGAGCTGCGGGCGACGGGCGAGCGCGGGTGGCAGCCCACGTCGAACCCCCGCGAACTGCTGTCGCCGCAGGAGACCCACATCGCCGAGCTGGCCGCGCAGGGGTTGTCCAACCGTGAGATAGGACAGCGGCTGTTCCTGTCGCACCGTACGGTCAGCTCGCACCTGTACCGCATCTTCCCCAAGCTCGGCGTCGCCTCCCGGGGCCAGCTGGCCGCCGTCCTGACCCACCACGGCGATCAGCCCTCGCCTCGGCCGCCCTCGGCGGGTTGACGCCCGCCGCCCGGCGGCGGGACCGCGCGGTGCCGCACGGTCCCGCCGATCGCTGCCCACCGGTGCCGGTCGGTCAGGTGGTGGCCCGGGCGGCCGCCTCGACGAGGTCCGCGACGGCTCCCGGGTGAGAGACCGACACGGCGTGCGAGGCGCCCCGTACCGTCACGGTGTGGGAGTGGGCACGCTGGGCCATGGCCCGCTCGGCGGCCGGCGGGATGGCCTGGTCGGCCCCGGCGACCAGGTACCACGACGGGATGGTCCGCCAGGCCGGTGCGCTGCTGGGCGCGGCCAGCGCGCCCACGGCCACCGGGCGCTGCGCGGCAGCCATCAGGCGGGTCTCGCGGGCCGGCACGTCCGCCGCGAAGACCTGCTGGAAGGCGGCGGGGTCGATGTAGGCGTCCTGGCCGCCTCCGGGGAACGGCCGCACCACCAGGGACGACGGCAGCCGGCTGCCCGGGTACTCACTGGTGATCCCCAGGGCGCTCTCGCCCTGCTCGGGCGCGAAGGCGGCGATGTAAACCAGGGCCTTGACGTTGGCGTGGCCCGCGGCGGCATCGGTGATGACCGCACCGCCGTAGGAGTGCCCGACCAGGACGACTGGCCCGGAAATGCTGTCGAGGACGCTGGAGACGTAGGCCGCGTCACCGGCCAAGTCGCGCAGCGGGTTCGCCACGCCGAGGACGGTATAGCCCTCGCGCTCCAACCGGGTCACGACGCTGTTCCAGCTGGAGGAGTCGGCGAAGGCGCCGTGCACCAGGACGACCGTCGGCTTGGCCGTGTGCGCGGCGGCGGGCGCCGGGGCGGAGAAGTGCGGCATGGCCTCGGAACTCGCCGGGACGGCGAGCAGGGCGGCGGCCACCAGCGCGGGGATCAGCACGCTCCTGCGTCGCAGCAGGGTTCGGCCGGACAGCACCGGCAAGGTGTTCTGCATGTCAACCTTCCCTATTTATGTCGGCAATTGATGGCGCATCACAGCGTGGGCGGCGGCCCGGTGACCCGCAGCTTGAAGGCCTCGGCTGAGCCCACGATCGACGCCAGGTCGAAGGCAGGCGGAATATCCCTGGCGTCGGTCACCGGGACACCGTTGGCCCTGAACCACTCCTCGATGCCGGCCGGGCTGAAGACGACGGCGAGCCGTGCGCCCTCGGAACGGACCAGGTAGCTGTGCGGCACGCCGCGTGGGCCGAAGGCGACCTGTCCGGGGGTCAGGTCGTGGCGCTTGTCACCGACAAAGAAGGACACCTCGCCGTCCAGCACGAACCAGAGCTCTTCCTCGTTCTCGTGCACGTGGTGCGGCGGCGCCTGGCCTATCGGGTCGGAAAACTCCATCACGCTCATCGCGTCGCCGGTCGCCCGGCCCGGGAGCAGGATCCTGGCCTGCCCGCCGAGGAACCAGAATGGCTCGGTGTCGGAGGTGGCTTCGAAGCCGGGGAAATTCTTGATCACGATCGCTTCTCCAGAGGCGTGGCGGGACGGCCGAGGAAGCCGAGCAGCATGGCGGTCAGTTCCTCGGGGTGTTCTTCGTAGATCCAGTGGCCGGAGTTCGCGATGGTCACTCCGGTGACGTCGGAGGCGTACTTCGCGGCCTGTTCGCCCTCGGCGTCGCCGAGGCTGCCGGAGGCGCCGATGGCGAGCACGGGCATCCGCAGCGGGGTCTTCGCGAACTCCACGTTGTCGCGGATGTCCTGGGGGAACACCCGGAACCAGGCGAGGCTCGCCTTGAGGTGGGCGGTGTCGCGCAGGTAGTGCGCGAACACCCGGATGTCGGCCGGGCTCACCGCTCCCTGGACGCCCTCGAACCCGCCGATGAAGCCGGCGGTCCAGGCGACCTCCCGGCCCCTGATCATGTTCTCCGGCAGGCCGTTGGTCAGGTTGAAGAACCCGAAGTTCCAGACTCCGGGCCCCTGTTTGGTCAGCGAGGGGATCGAGTAGATGCTCTCGTCCGGGATCGGCGCCTCGCTGAGGACCAGCTTCTTCACCGTCGCCGGGTACTGCGCGGCGTAGGAGTAGGCGACCATCGTGCCGATGTCGTGGCCGACGATCCGCACGTCACCGCCCCTGCCGAGCGACACCAGGAGCGCATGCAGCTCGGCGGCCATCGTCTTCTTGTCGTAGCCGGAGGGCGGGGCGTCGCTCTGCCCGGCGCCGGGCAGATCGGGGGCGATCACCGTGTAGTGCGCGGCGAGGTCGGGCATGATGCCGTGCCACTCGTACCAGGTCTGCGGGTAGCCGTGCAGGAGCAGCAACGTCGGCCCGTGGCCGCCGATGACGTAGTGCAGGCCGATACCGGCGACGCGGGTCTTGTGCTCGCTGAACCCCGCGGGCAACCGCTCGCCGGCGGACGAGGCCGACGCGGGGGCCGCGTTCGTGGTGAACGTGGTCACCCCCAGGGCGACGGCCACGGCGAGGGCCGTGCCGAGCAGGCGGCGGTTTCGGCGCGGGTTTCCGGGCAGGTGGAATCTCACTCGGGCTCCAGGATCAGTAATCGTTCCCTCCGTGATCAGAGGGTGTCGGTCATGCCGCCGTCGATGAGGAAGTCGGCGCCGGTGACGTTGCCCGACCGCCGGCCGGCCAGGAACACGACCAGGTCGGCCACTTCGGAGGGCAGGGTGAACCGGCCGGTGACCGCCGCGGCCGCGGCGGTGTCGGCGACGGCGTGCGGATCCAGGCCCAGGCTCGCGCCGACGGTCGCGGCCACCCCGTCCGCGCCCCGCCACAGCGCGGTCTCGACTGGCCCCGGGCTCACCGAGTTGACCCGCACGCCCTGCGGACCCACCTGCTTCGACAGCGCCTTGCAGAAGTTGGACAGGGCGGCCTTGGCGGCGCTGTAGTCGATGACCAGCGGATCGGGAAGCCGGGCGTTGACCGAGGAGACGGTGACGATCCGGCCGTCCCCGGTGTCGAGGAGATGCGGCAGCGCGCTGCGGGTGGTGCGCACCGCGGCCATGAGGTTGACCGTGAACGTCCAGTCCCAGTCGGCGTCGGTCATGGCCAGGAAGCCCTCGACCCGCGGCCGCACCGCGCCGACGTTGTTCACCAGGACATCGAGTCCGTCGTGCCGTTCCACGGCGGCGGCCACCAGCGCTCCCGGGCCGTCGGCAGTGGCGAGGTCGACCTCGAAGACGGTGAGCTCCGCCCCCTGCTCGATCAGGTCGTCGAGTTCCTCCGTGCGTTTCCTGGTCCCGGCGACGACCCGGGCCCCGGCCCGGAGCAGGCCCTGCGTGATCGCCAGGCCGATGCCCCGGCCGGCGCCCGTGACCACCGCGCGCTGCCCCTCGAGGCCGAGGTCGTGCGAAGCAGCGGTCACCGCGACGCCGCCAAGCCCTGCCGCCGCAGCCAGGCCAGCGCCTCGTCCGCGACCTCGCGCCAGCCGCTGTCGATGGTCAACGAGTGCCCGCGGTCGGGGAAGGTCATGAAGTCGGTGACCGCCTCGGAGTGCCGGTACTGCTTGAGCGTCGCGCGGGTGACGGCCTCCGGGACGGTGTGGTCCTTGCCGCCGGACATCAGCAGCAGCGGGCCGCGCCCGGAGTTCTCGGTGTCGACCTTGGCCGGCGAATGCGGGTTGAAGTTCGCCGCGGCGGCCTCGAACAGCGGCTTGCCCGGCGCGGGAATGGTCCACTGCGTGAACAGGGCGTCCGACTCCTCCTCGCTCACGGCGTTGCCGAACGCGAAGCGGAACTGCTCCGCGGTCAGGGACACCGCGCGGTGCTTGTTCGCAGGGTTCTTGAACACCGGCAGCGTCGACCGCAGCGCCGACAGCGGCAGCGGTAGGACCCCCTTGATCTGCGCCGCGTCGATCGCCACCGCGGCCGCGGCCAGGTCCTGGCCGAGCAGCTTCTGCGCGATCATGCCGCCGAAGGAGTGGCCGATGAGGATGGGCAGCGTGTCCATACCGCGGATGATCGACGCGTAGTGCTCGACGACGTCGTCGATGCCGTGGTCGGCAATGCTCTCGGGGTTCTGCCGCGCCTCCTCCACGGTGTCGGGGTCGCCGGGCCAGCCGGGCGCGGACGGGGCGTAGCCCTCGTCGCCGAACAGGCCGATCCACGGCTGCCAGGACGTGCTGTGCAGCCACAGGCCGTGGATGAAGAGGACGGGTGTCGGGCTGGTCATGGCCGTCGGGCCTTTCTCGCGAGCGGAATCGATGGGTGAGCGGGTCCGGTGGGGACCGGGCGGAGGATCAGGAGAGGAGGTCAGGAGCTGGCGTCAGGGGCGGGTGCCGAACGGGCCCAGCGTCCCGGCGTCGATGCGGAAGGACTCGACCAGGGCCGCCGCGTTGTCGAGCGTGAACACGTCCGCGGCCGCGAGGAGCCCGGTGTACTTCGCGGTGACCGGTGCGGCGGCCTGCGCCGCCACCGCGTCGAGATAGGTCTTGAAGATCGCCCACGAGTTGCCCTGCGGACCGTACTTGTCGAAGTAGGGCGTGGGGTCCAGGTTCATGGCAGCCCGGGTGGAGGCTTCGAGGTCGGCCATGTAGGCGCGCTGGAGGTCGCCGTCCGCGCGCACACCGAGCCGGCCGAGGTGGCCGCCGACCAGGGTCCGCCACGGGTACCCCATGGCGATGTCCTGCGCCCGCAGCCAGGCCGGGATGTCCTGGGAGACCGCCAGGTTCTTGAACGGCACCCAGCCCGGGTACAGGATGTCGACGACCATCAGCGTCCCGTGCTCAGGCGCGTGGATGAAGATGTTGTCCGGGGAGTGGTTGGGGCCGTGGTAGGCCAATTCCAGACGCTCACCGCCGACGTGCAGCGTGTAGCGGTCCTCGAAGGTGACGGTCGGCGCCGGGCGGTTCGGGTCGGCGGCGCGCAGCAGCAGGCGCCGGCACTCGGCGTGTCCGATGCGCACGACGTCCTTGCCGAAGATCGACGAGGCACCCACGTGGTCGGCGTGCGAGTGCGAGTGGACGAGGTGGGTCACCGTTGCTGGACGGCCGTTGGCCCGCGTCACCTCCGCGATCGCCCGCAGCAGGTTGTGGCCGATGGTCGGCGGGGCGTCGACCAGGACGACGCCTTCCCGGGTACTGAGGAACATCGCCTGGTAGAAGCCGTCGGTCACCCAGTAGAGGTGGCCGTCGATCCGGCCCACGAAGTAACCCGCGTCGTTGAGTTTCGGCCCGGTCGCGGCGGGCGGGACGGGCGCGAAATCAGGAAGCCCGGGTGCTTCGGCCGCGGCGGCCGCCGTGCCGCCCAAGGCCCCGCCGGCCAGGGCGGCGGCTGCGGGCAGCGCGGCGGCCGTGCGCAGCAGGGACCGGCGGTTCGCGGCGGCATCCCAGAATGTGCTCTTCATGACCGGCCTTTCAAGATCGGGCGATCGCGGCGGGCGTCTCTCCGGCCGGGCCTGGGGCGCGGTCATGGACATCGATATCAGCGGACTTCCCCGCGATCACGGGCACGACCTGCAGGACACCACCGGGCCCGGTCCGTTCGCATCGGGGAAAGACCCCTGTCCCGGAACGGCCCGGTCGATCGGCACGGCTGGGGATCGGCCCCGGTGCGAAGCCGGGTTGCTTCGTGGTGAAGTCCCCTCCGGGCGTGCCCGGAGCGAGGAGAGGGCGATGCCCCGTGCGCGGCACCCGGCGCCGGCCATCCGCCGCCCGCCGGACTGCGGCTTCGCGCGGAACGGGCAAGCCGGCAGCCGACCCTTCGTGCCCGCCATCACGCGACCGGCAACCGGACCAAGTCCCGCCCCACCCCGATGAGGAGACCAGACCATGCTGCCCACCGGCTCCGCCCTGACGGACCACCGAGGTGAAGCGCTGATACACGGCCGCACGTCGGTCAACGGCGTCACCCTGCACCATGCGATCGGCGGGGCTGGTGAACCGGTGATCCTCCTGCACGGCGTCCCCAAGACGATGTTCTACTGGCGCAGCCTCATCCCGTTCCTGACACCCCATCACACGGTGGTGGCCGTCGACATCCGCGGCTTCGGCGATTCCGACCGGCCCGTCGGGGGATACGACACCCGGACGATGGCCGCCGACGTCGCCGAGCTCGCGATCGACCTCGGCTTCGACTCGTTCCGCGTGGTGGGCGAGGACTGGGGAGCCAACATCGCCTACGCGACGGCCGCGTTCCACCGCGCACGGGTCAGGCAGCTGGTCTTCCAGGAGACCCGCCTCCCGGGCCGCCCGGTCGCGGCGTCCGACCTGCCGGAACAACCCGACGACCCCCGGAACAACTGGCACCGGGCCTTCTTCGGTCTGCCGCACTACCCGGAGTTCCTGCTCGCGGGGAAAGAACGCGTCTTCTGGACCTACTTCATGAAGCACACGATGTGGAACCCCGCGGCCTTGTCCGATGCCTGCCTGGAAGAGCTGATCGGCTGGGTCACGCAGCCGGGCGCCACCCACGCGATCCTCGCGCTGTACCGGTCCACGCAGCTCGACGCGCAGCAGAACCAGCCCCACTACGACGACCCGATCACCTGCCCGGTGCTCGCCGTCGGCGCGCAGGCCTATTTCGGCGACGAAGTTGGACGGCATATGGGTCAGGTCGCGACGGACGTGCGCAGCGTGGTGATCAGCGACACCGGCCACAACATCGCCTTGGAGCAACCCGCGCGCCTGGCGGACGCGTATCTGGACTTCTTCGGCACGCGATGATCCGCGAGCCGGCGCTCGGCCGAGACCGCCCCGACGGGGCAATAGGCCTGGTCCCGGGAGCGGCGAACGCCCGATGAAGAACGCCCGACCGGATTCCCCGGGGCCTCGTGCGGAGACGATCGGCTGCCTATCGTGCGAGCGGTGACACATGCCCGGGGCATCCCCGCTCTCCTGTTCCTCCTCCTGGCTGCTTTGGGTGCAGCCGCGTGCGACGTCGCACCGCCGCCCGACGACACCGTCGTGGCTGCGCTCCCGCACTCCCGCGCGCCGCAGGCCGCGGTCGCCCCGCCGGCCGTTCCGACGGCGACCCGGCAGGTCGCCCCGCCCGCCCCGGACGCCTCCCCGACGCGATCAGCCGGGTGCTGGGTACTCCCGGACCGGCCGTCCGGAAGTACATCAGCCAGCATTTGCCGGACGCGGAAAGCCCGTGGGAGTCCACGCATGCGGGGGAGGGGCGAGAGTGAGCGTAAAGATGGGTGGCGAGGCCTACAAGAGGGGCCTCACTGGAGCTGCGCGCGACACGCGACGAGCTCCGCGATGTGGAGCGGGAGCTCGCACCGCTCCTGCGTGAGCTGGAGAAGCTGCAGAAGAAGCGGGACGCGCAGATCGTCGCGCTGGGCGGCCACGACAAGGCCAAGGCCGATCGGATGGCCCCGGCAGCAGGCTTGACGATCAGCGACATCGTGTTCCTGGTGCCCGCCCTCGCTCCGGCCGGCTCACCGGCCGCACCGGCTGAGCAGCCCGCGCCGGTACAGCCCGCCGAGCAGTCGCCTGGCGCGGTCGCCCCTGCCCTCCAGCCTGCCGAGGAAGGCGATGCCCTCGCAGCGGCCGCACCCGCAGTGGCCGAGGACGTGCCGGCAGCGTCGGCGCCCGCACCGGAGCCCGCGCCTGCCGAACAGGGCACGTTCCCAGCTCAAGCGCCGGGTACGGACCGGGAACTGCCGTCCATCCCGCCCGGCGAGCGAGGCGACGCCTGGGCAGCCGTCCAGCCGCGCGTGGTCTCGCAGCGCCCGAAGTTCACCCAGAACTCCTGGGACACCGCCTTCTTGGACGCCAAGAGCGGCATGCTGGTCCACAAGTCCAACTCCACTCGGATCGACCTCGGCTCACGGAGCGCCGCTGACCTCCTGGCCGCGCTCTCTTCGGTGCTGCCGGAGTCGGTGGAACGGGTCTACATCACCGCGGGCGACCCGTGGCACCGGGACGCGGACCGCTACCCGCACCTGACGGACGCGGTCGTGGCCTGGCTGACCGCGCCCACGCCCGGATGGAGCGAGGCGTCCGGTGGGGGACAGGCGAAGGCGAAAGACAAGCTCGCCGGTCACTACGTGCACGAGCGGCTGCCGGTCGGCCGGTGGCAGCAGGGCGGGCGGCATCTGGAGATCTGCCCGATCGGGACCTGGTTCGATGCCGAAGGCGCCGATCCGGCCGTCGTCCGCGACGCGTTCGTGCAGCTGTGGAAAGCCCTGCACGAGCAGTGGCCGGACGTGGTGCTGCTCGGAAACCCGGCCCGTACCGGACGTGACCTGTGGTCGCGGACCATCCCCACGAAGACCGGCGCCAGGTGGGCTGACGGCTATCCGGTGATGTCGACCGAAATCCGTGCACTGCTCCACGCCACCGCCGGGCAGGGCCGCACCGAACTCATCACCCCGCCCCGCGTACCAGAGCAGCTGCCCCGCCTGGTGGAGCTGGACCGCACCTTCGCCTACGCGAAGCACACCTGGACCGGGGGAGTGGGCGCCCCGCAGCGGGTCAGCGCCGCCACCTTCCGCTCGTGGTCGGAGAAGGAACAGATCAGCGCCCTGTACAAGCCGTCGCACTGGCAGATCCGGGTGACCGTGCCCGAAGGCTGGCGCCATATCGGTCTGGTGCCGGCGCCCGTTACCGGCGACGCGGCATGGGCCTACCCGAACGAGCCCGGAAGGAGTTTCGTGACCTGGGCCGGGGGAGCGGAGGTGAACCTCGCGTTGCGCAACCACCTTGCGCCGTGGCGGATCGAGATCCTCGACGGCCTGGTGTGGGAGTCCGGGTCCCCGCTGCGGGACTGGGCCGACAAGCTCAAGACGGCCTGGCAGCGGCTGCGCGCCATTGCTTCGCTTCACGGAGACGACCACCAGCGCCTGGCCTGCCATCTCGCCTCGCGCGGCGTGCGGGCGATCCTGCTTTACGGTGTCGGCGCGTTCGCTCAGCGCCCTCGCACCACCACCGGCACCGTCTCGGTCCATGAACCGCAGAAGGTTCCGACCGGCGCGGAGATCATCGCCACTGACGGGGAGACCATCACCTGGCGACGTGCGACGTACTCCTCCGACCCCTACGCCCACCCGGAGTGGGCGGCCGGGGTGTGGTCCGGTGCGCGCGCGGCGTTGCTGTCCACGAAGATGCGTGAGGACAACGTCTCGGTCGGTGCCCTGCACCTGCCGCCCGGCAGCATCGTGGCCTTCCGGACCGACGCCATCTACACCACCGCCGAGGTCGACTGGCCGTACCACGAGCAGCCCGGCGACTACCTCCTCAAGGGCCACCTGCCCGGCCCAGTTGCGGCGCCGACCAACCTCACCGAGCTGATGTCGCTGAGGGACACCGGCCGTGAGTACCTGGTCAAGGCGCAGGCTGAGGGGACCCGGTGACACCTCGCAGGCGCAGGGGAACCGGCGGCCGCGGTGGCGGTCGCCGGGGCGCGCCCCAGCAGAACGAGGCCGCACGCCTCACCCAGGAGCTGATGGACGCCGGGCCTCAGCAAAAAGGACGTTGCCGACATCATCGGCCGGGATAGCTCGCTGGTGAGTCAGTTCTTCACCAAGGGCAAGGGCGCCTCCTTCGAGACCGCGTTGCGGCACGTCGTCCAGTCCGTGCAGGCCGACGGCGTCACGGACGTCCAGCAGCTCAAGGCGATTGCCGGTCGCGACATCACCCGTCGTACCGCCCGCCCGCTGCCCGGCGAACGCGTCGGCGGCAAAGCGCGCGTGCGAACCAAGGACATCACCGAGACCCCGGGACACTCCGCCATGGCCCGGGCCGGAAAGCAGCACCTGGCTTCCGGCGGATCCCGCCTGGCCAAGGTGATCGCCCACACCGCAGCCGTCGGAGGGAACCTCGCCTTCACCGTCCGGGCCCGCAAGGGCGCCTTCACCATGGACGCCGGCCGCCGCGACGACTCACCCGGCCTGCGCCGCAATGTCGTCCAACGCCGCGACGGCAGCGAGGAACGCGCCTACGGCAAAAGCCTGGGCGCCGGCCAGGGCCCAGGAGGATTCGACGCCCAGGAGTTCAAGAGCCGAGTCGACCGCGCCGGCGGTGACGTCACGGCCGCCATCGTCGGCTGGCTGGTGGAGACCGGTCGCCTCAAGCCCGGCTCCCAGCTGACTCACCTGGAGATCCGGGGCTGGAAGACCCAGGACTGACCGCAACAGCACGGAGGGGGCTGACCGGCGCTCGCCGGTCAGCCCCCTCCGTCTTCCCCTTGCACTACGACCGAGCTCAGGGCGCAGCTCTCAAGCACATCGCTGACGGACCCTCATGCAAGATCGAGGCTAGCAGGGCGTGATGCTGTAGACCGGGTCCCAGTCCTGGTAGTACAGAGTGTTACCGGCATTTTCGGCCGTAAACTGCTTTTGGACGAAGCCCAAGGAGCCATAGAACGTCGTGACCGTTTTGGAGCCACCGGTCTGGTTGTTGACGTAATTGCCCCCGCCGAGCCAGTTGTGCACGTCATACCAGAGGCACTGGTACATATAGAAGAGTTTCCAGCTGGACGTCGTGGGATCCCAGACGAGAGGGCAGAAGTCTCCAGAGGAGCAGCGGAAGAGACCACCCGGCTGCACATGAGCATATCCGACGGCCGGCTCGATCGTTGGAGAAACGGCGGTTGTGGCGGCGGCCATGCGCGACGCAAAGCTGGGGGCGGCCGGCGCCCTCAGGATGGAGCCCGCCTCCGCCGTGTGGCCAGCACCTGCCTTGGGAGCCAGTGCAGCAGCTTGGGCGGACGTCGTAGCGCAGACGGCGAACAGCAAGCCGACTAGCACACCAGCCATGCACTGAAGTACACGCTTGACACTCATTCTCACCAACCTTTTCTAAATTTGTTGCTGTCATGGGTTAGCCACGGTCTTGCCGTAGCCATGGACGGGGAACACACGGCCAGGCCACCCGATGCCTACGGCGCGATCTCAATCCGTGACTGTTGGGTGCCTGCCGACAATTCCAAGGGCTGCGCGATTGATTGACAGCCCGCTCTTCCACGACCATCAACCGATTCGCCGGTGACCTGGGAAGACGGGCCTCCTCTCCCTCGTTGCCGACCGTCGATCCAGCCCGTCAGATCTCGTCCAGAGCAACATGGGCCGTCCCACCCGCGGGTTCGCCATTGATGGACGCGTTGAAAGTGGCTGCCAATCAACTTTGGGCACGGTGGAATCGGTGGCACACACCCAGTCGGCCGGGCCAGCAGCGCGGCTCGGTGGGCGCCAGCGGCATGTTGTTGCCGTCCGAGGGCGGGTGCCTCACATTCCCCACGGGGGAGGGAACGTGAGGCACCCGCACCATGGCTGGAGTGAGATCTGGTTCGGCTGGCCGTTGTCTAGTGCAGCGCGCCGGGATACTGCACGGTGGTCCCCTTCACAGGGGAGGCAAGCGGAACGGTCACAGCGATGGGAGCAGGGAGGCGCAGCGGGTGAACGGCGGGGGCTGCGGACACATCGGCTGACCGGTGCCGGGAGTGTGTCGGCATTTTCGTCCGCCATCAAGGCGACGTCATCATCGGTACAGGAGAGGTGAGACAAGTGGGCCGTCCTGAGAGTCCGCTGGATCCCGGGGGCGGACCCATCCAGCGTTTCGCCCATCAGCTGCGCGTGCTGCGCCAGGAGGCCGGCAGGCCGACCTACCGGGCCATGGCCAAGCGGGCCGGATACACGGCCCCCACCTTGTCCGAGGCCGCCGCCGGCGAGCGGCTGCCCTCGCTGCCCGTGGTACTGGCGTATGTGGTCGCCTGCGGCGGGGACGCTGAGGAGTGGGAGCGGCGCTGGCGCCTGGCAGCGCAGGAAGAGCAGGAGCAGCCACCCGTTGATGACGGGTCGCGGGCCCCGTATCTGGGTCTGGCTCGCTTCGAGCCCGGTGACCGCGACCAATTCTTCGGCCGGGACCGCCTGATCGCCGACCTGGCCCAGTTAGCCGGGGCGCACCGTTTCACAGGCTTGGTCGGCACGTCCGGCAGCGGGAAGTCCTCCCTGCTGCGGGCCGGGCTCATCCCCGCACTGCAGCAGGAGGCTTCAACGACGGCGCGTCCGGCGACCATCCGGATCCTCACCCCCGGTGAACGGCCCGCCACCACCCACGCCCTCGCTCTCGCTCCCGCGGAGGGAGACAGGGAGACCTGGGTACTGGTCGATCAGTTCGAAGAAGTCTTCACTCTCTGCCACAACGCCGGGGAGCGCGTCAGGTTCATCGACCAGTTGCTCACCGCACTGGGCAGCAACAGCCGTTTGCGGGTAGTGGTCGCGGTCCGGGCGGATTTCTACGGCCGCTGCGGTGAACACCGCGGCCTCGCCCATGCGCTGCAGGACGCCAACTTGCTTGTCACGCCGATGAGCCGGGAAGAGCTGCGTGAGGCGATCGTCAAACCGGCCGCCGCCCAGGGCCTGATCCTCGAGCGGACGCTCACCTCGAGGATCATCGACGAGGTGGCGGACGAGCCCGGCGGTCTGCCGTTGATGTCCCACGCTCTGCTGGAGACCTGGCGCCGCCGCCGCGGCAAGACCTTGACCCTCAAAGGCTACGAAGCCGTCGGCGGCATCCACGGCGCCATCGCCGGCACCGCCGAGCAGGTCTACACCCGCCTCGGCCCCGAGCAGGCCGCCCAGGCCCGCCGCCTGCTGCTTCGGCTGATCACCCCCGGTGAAGGAGCCCAGGACACCCGCCGCCCCGCACCGCACACCGAACTCAACCCCACTGGTATCGAAGACACCGATCTCGTCCTCGAGCAACTGGCCCGCGCCCGCCTGATCACCCTCGACAACGACACGGTCGACCTCGCCCATGAAGCCCTCATCACCGCCTGGCCACGCCTGCGCGACTGGATCGACGCCAGCCGCGAACTCCTGCGCAGTCACCGCCGCTTATCCGAAGCCGCCAGGGGCTGGGACGAACTCGATCGCGACCCCGGAGCCCTCTACCGAGGCACCCGCCTCGCCACCGCCGAAGACGCCTTCGCCGGCGAACAGCAGGACCACCTCACCCCACTGGAGCACGCGTTCCTCACCGCCAGCATCAACGCCCGGGACGAAGAGCGCGCCGTTGCCACCCGCAGAACCCGCCGTCTACGCACCCTGGTCGTTTCCCTGGCCGGCCTGCTGGTCATGGCCCTCACCGCTGCCGGGCTCGCGTACGACCAGCGACAGTCGGCCGTCACGGCCCAGCGCGAGGGGCTCTCCCGCCAACTTGCCGCGCAGTCCACCGCCCTGCTCGGCAGCGACTCAGATCTCGCCTCGCTGCTGGCCGTGCAGGCCTACCGCACCAGCCCCACTCGCGAGGCAGCCATCAGCCTCTACGCCGCCGCTGGTGTGCCGCTCAAGCAGCGCATCGCCGCCCACTCCGAGACAGGTCACTCGGTTGTCTTCAGTCCCGACGGCAAAACCATCGCCACCGCCGGCAGCGATGACTCCTTCGGCAAGGACACCGTACGGCTGTGGGACACCACTACTGGCCGGAAGCAGGCCACCTTGACCAGCGTCAACAATGCGGTGTGGTCGATGGCTTTCAGCCGCAACGGAAATCGTCTGGTAACCGCAGGGCATAAAGGTGTACGGGTATGGGACGTCGCAGCCAGCCGTGCTGAGGGGAGACCCTCCATATCAGACGGCCGCTTGGAGGCCGTGGGCTTCGTTCACGGGCGGGCCATGGCTGTCAGCAGCACAGGACATGTGTGGGACGTAGCTACCAGTCGCGTCACGACCACTCTTGCTGCTCCCTCAAGCAACGAAATGCTGGTGGCTTTCAGCCCGGACGGCCGTACCGTGGCCACTGGCCAGCACAACCACAAGATCTTCCTGTCGAACCTGGTCACCGGCCGAGTCCGGACCACGCTCACCACCGACTCCACGGACTCCCTGCAGTCAGTGGCGTTCAGCCCCGACGGGCGCATAGTTGCAACAGGCAGCAATTCAGGGGCCGTGCGCCTGTGGGATGCGGCCACCGGGCGCGCTGAGGCAAGCCTCAACGGCCACAGCCGCCCTGTACGGGCCGTGGCCTTCAGCCCGGACGGCAGCACTCTGGTCTCTGGCAGCGACGACGGCACCGTACGGCTCTGGGACACCGCCAGCCGCCAGCCCGAGATCACCCTCACCAGCCACACCCATGCCGTGGCGTCGGTCGCGTTCAGCCCGGACGGCAGCATCCTCGCCTCTGGCAGCGGCGACGGCACCGTACGGCTCTGGGACGCCGCCAGCCGCCAGTCCAAGATCGCCCGCACCGGGCCCAGGGATGGCATGCAGCAGCAACTGGTGGCTTTCAGCCCCGACGGCACCACCCTCGCCGCCGGCGCCATGTCTGACCCACGCAGTGACGGCACTGTACGGCTGTGGAATGTGGTGACCGGGGAAATCGATTTCGTGCTTCCGGGCCACAAGATTGGTCCGGCATCGATGGCCTTCAGCCCTGACGGCGGCATCCTGGCGACCAGCGACTTCGCAGGAACCCTACGGCTGTGGGATACGGCCACCGGGCAGAAGAAGGAGACGTTGGCCAAGGCAGGGCAAGTAGTGGCTTTCAGCCCGGACGGCAACACTCTCGCCACCGGCCGCAACGACGGCACCGTGATCCTGCGGGATGCCGCCACCGGACGGAAGAAGAAGGTCTTCCCAAACAACCGCAAGGGGGAAATGTCGTTGGTCTTCAGCCCCAGGGGCACAACTCTCGCCGCCACCGATTTCAAACGGGTGCGACTGTTGGACGCAACCACCGGACGAACCACAGCAATCTTGAACATGCCGAAAAGCGGTACCACCGCTCGATGGCCAAAACACACCGTGGAATCGGTCGCTTTCAGCCCCGACAACACCATCCTCGCCACCGGCAGCAACGACGACACCGTACGGCTATGGGACCCAGCCACCGGGCAACTCAAGGAAACCCTCACGAAGGCAGGGAGTACCGTGGCCTTCAGCCCAGACGGCACCACCCTCGCCACCGGCAACGACGACGGCACCGTACAGCTCTGGGACGCCGTCACCGGGTATGCGCGAACCACGTTCATCGGCCACACCGGGTACGTGCGATCCCTGGCATTCAGTCCCAACGGCCGCACACTGGCCAGCGGCAGCGGCGACGGCACCGTACGGCTCTGGAAGGCAGCGCTGCCTGGCCCAGCCCGCATCATCCGCAACATCTGCAGGGCGGTTGGCCGAGACATCACCGAACAGGAACGGTCCCTTTACCTACCAGCCCAGATGACCGGCCCGGTGTGCCGGAACACCAAGTAACCAGAGCCTTAGCCTGACGTTTAAGAAGCTGTGTTTCTTTCGATCGTGAGTACGGTCTGATCGAAAGTGGGGGCTGGGACGGGTGAACTCGGCCGGGTCGGCGCATGCGGACAGGGCCCCTTGCGTATCTCGGAGTTGTTGAAGCAACGAGGTACACAGGAAGCCCTGATGTCGCAGTTGTACGCGGATCTACCAGTCGGGTCCAGTCCGTACGCCTCCTCGTGTGACTGTCTCGCGCACAGGTTCGGTAACGCAGCAGACCAGCATACGACCGCAAGTGGGACGAGGGAGTGGGTATGGCGGCAGTACATGGCGAGGAAGCCGGACCCGAGTTGCCCGGCGGGCTGCTGGTGCACGGATTGGTGTCGGGGGTGACGGTGGTACTGGCCGTGGAGGGGGTGCACTGGGGGACGTTCCGGTCGGGGTGGGTGAACGGCCTGGCCGGGGTGGGGGTCTGGTATCTGGTTTCGCTGCCCGTGCAGGTGCTGGTGCCGCTGTGGCATGTGCTGCGCGGAGACCGGGTTCCGCTGCTCAAGCTCGGAGTCGGCCCGCGGCTGGGTGCGGTGCTCAGGCGGTGGACCACCATCGCCTTCTGCGCGTATCCGCTATCGGTACAGGCCGAGATCTGGTTGCCTGAGTCCGGGGATCTCACCTCACGGCCACGACGGGTGCTGCTGGAGTACGTGCTTTTGCCGATACCCGTCGGGCTGGCCGGGCTTGTGGTGCTGCCGGGGCAGTGGTGGCCGGAACTGATCACTGCCACGCTCGGCTACGGGATCGCCGAGCTGGCGTATGTGGACCCCGCATTCGGCCGCGCCCGGTTGTGGCGGCTGGTGCACCCGGCACCGCGCCCGGAGGCCGCCCAATTCTGGCAAGTCAGAGCCGCGTTGGGGATGGAGGCGGCTGCCCGTGGCAATCTGGTGTCGGTACGGGCAGTCCTCGCGGAAGCCGAACGGGACGGCTGCCCACCTGAGCTCACCACACTCGTGCGGGCCGGGCTGCTCGCGGCTGAGGCGGAGCACCTGCGATTGGTCGATCTACTGGAGGACCAGCCGGCGGCTCCGCTCGACGAGGAGATCCGGGCGTATCTGAGACTGCTGCTGGCCCTGGGGCTACTCAGAGCAGTCGAGGCGGGGCAGCTCGCTCCTGGGGAGGGCCTGGCCCGTGCGGAGCAGGAGTTCGCCACCGTAACCAAGCCCTGGGAGGGTCCATGGGTCGCGGAGTACCAGGGTCTGTACCACGGGCTGCGCGGCGACGCCGCCCGTGCGCTCGGGTATGCCCGGCAGGCAGTCACGCACCAGTGGTCGCAGCCGCTGAAGCGGGCCGATGCGCTGTGCACCCTGGCGACGGCCCTGGCTGCGGCCGGTGACGGCCGGGGCGCGGTCCGGGCACTGCGCAGGGCCCGACGTCTGGCCCCGCGCTATCCGCGGATCGCGGCGTGCCAGAGCCGGGTGAAGCCTGCGCACTGATCTGCGTTCCGCGGCCTGAATGGGACCGGTACGGGGACGGACCACCCGAACGGGCCGTCTGCACCGACGCGGGCGTATCCGCTGGCTAAGGTGCCGCACCATCGGGTATGCATGAGCCGCGGCCCGGAACGGGGCCCGCCGGCGCATCCCACAGGAGCGCCGCATCAGCAGTATGTGAGGGACGAACACAGTGGCATCTGGCGTCGTGAAGTGGTTCAACGCGGAAAAGGGCTTCGGCTTCATCGAGCAGGACGGGGGCGGCCCGGACGTCTTCGCCCACTACTCCAACATCGCCAGCAACGGCTACCGCGAGCTGCAGGAAGGCGAGCACGTCACCTTCGACGTGACGCCGGGGCAGAAGGGCCCGCAAGCGGAGAACATCGTCCGCGGCTGATCCGTCGGGCGGCGGGTGCTTGCACCGTCTCGAGTGGGGTCGACCTCCAGGTGGAGGTCGACCCCACTTCACGTTTCCGGCCCTGGCGCTACGGCCGGCGGCCCCCATGTGGGTCTGCTCGGAATGCAGGGCAGTGTCACGGCGGGTGCGATGAATCCATGCCGTCCATCGCCAGGCTCGCGATCACCTTCGGCCTCGTGTCGATCAGCGTCACCGTCCACTCCTCGGTAGAGGAGCAAGGTGTGACGCTGCACCAGGTCCACGCCGCGGATTCTGGTTCTCTGGGGGTACGGGCTGTTCCGGCGAGTGACGTGCCGAATCTGTGCAGCTCAGCACCGGTGTAACGGACGTTATCGCGTGCAACACCTGCAGCGCCATCATCCCTGCGGGTGATAAGAGGCCTCGGGCCCGGCCCACACAAGGCCCTGATTCCCCAGTCTGCAGCGTCCCGTGGCGACGACGTGCGGTCACTGCCTCTCACGGTCATGCAGGTCGTGCTGGGTCCCTGCGACCGCCGGCCCCCAGATCTCTGGCATGTGGGCGACGACCACCGCTGCGGCTTCCTGGGCGGTGTAGCCGGGTTCGCGCGAGAATGGCTCGCCTGGGTGGTCAGGGTCTTTGAGAAGTGATCTTGTGTCCGGGTTCGTCAGGTCAGTCCGAGGGCGGTGAGGGGTCGCTGGTGGTCTCGGCTGGTGCGGCGGAGTGCGGCGGCCATGTTGGTGTGGCCGTCCTGGCGGTGGACGCCGATAGCGAGGTTGCGCAGACCGGCCATGACGCGGGGCAGGTGCCGGGTGCGAATCTTCGAGGCGTCCTCACGGAAGGTGCGGTCCCGGACGTGGTGGAGTTGGTTCTCGATGCGCCAGTGTCCGCGGATCCAGGCCGCGAGTTCGCTGCCGGTGGCTGCGCCGGGCGGCAGGCTCGTGACCAGGTAGATCCGCTCGATCGTCAGCTTGCCGGTGGCCAGGTCACGTCTCCAGCGCACGACTTGGAGGGCTTGGCGGGCGTGGGGGTAGTCGAGGTGGGCGAACGCGGTGGTCTTCAGTCGGCGGATCTCGTCGCGGTGGTGGGCCCGTGCACGTTCGTAGTGGTCCAGGCGGATGTCGTGCCAGGGCAGGCGGCGGACCTTGTCGTGCAGCCCGGGGTGGTTCCTCTTGACGACGGCCAGGTAGTGGGCTCTGCGTTCGTGCAGGTAGGAGGCGTGGTCGTGCTGGGTGTGCAGGGCGTCTGCGGTGATCACCGTGCCGGTCAGGTCGATGCCGTCCAGGAGCGGGGCGAAGGCTGGGATCTCGTTGCTCTTACGGTCGACTTGCCTTTGGGCGAGGACTTGGCCGCTGTGGGTCATCGCGGCGATCAGCGTGGTGGCCGGCCGGTCCTTGGTGCGGGACCCGCGGAGTGTCTTGCCGTCGACGGCGATGGCCCGCCGGCCGGACACCGGGTCCTGACGTTCCTGGAGGAAGCGTCCGACGGCCCGGTCCAGGGCGTCGCCGTCCGCGGCGGCCAGGACGAGACGGATGGTCGTGGAGTGCGGCGGCCGGATCAGGCCGGTCAGCGGGTCCGGGCGGGAACCCGAGCAGCGCCAGGACGCGCTGCGGCGCGTCGGCAACCCACTCGCCGATTGCCGTGATCGAGGCGGCGCCGGACAGAACGGCGGCCGCCGCCGCGGTCAGCAGGGCCGTCCACGAGTGGCGGACGCCGCGACGGGCCCGTGGATCAGGCACCTCGACCAGGTAGGTCCGCAGGTCAGCGACCGTTTCCGGCGCGATGGGGCCGGAGGGGGTGCCCAGTTGCTGCAGGCATGACGGCATACGGGAAGATGGACGCGCAGGCATGGACTCGCTCGGTGCTCATACGGACTCGACACCCACATGATCACCAGCGGCCATGCCTGTTCTGCGTCCAGGGCCGCTGCCGACGGAAGCCGACAACCCGTCACATTCAGTACTCAGCAGGCGAACCGCCCACCTCGAGACTCATCAAAGACCCTGGTGCCGGGCTGACGGGGATTGCCACAGTGATCAAGGCGTGGGCCCAGCTTCTTTATGCACGCGCTGACATGATTCGGGCACGCTCAGGACAACCTGCTGTCGAAGGTGCCCGCGGCGATGCAGAGCAAGCCGACGGCGCGGCCGGGGGGAGTGGGGGTCAGGCTGATGCCTGACCCGTGATGACTGGACTGCGCGGGGTAGAGCGCGGCGTCAGGCGCTACCCAGACGTTCGCGGATGGCCTGGAGGGCGGCCAGGGCGGTGTCCAGCTCCCCCAAGTCGTCTTCGGGGTGTTCGGCAGGGTTTTCCAGGATGCGCATCAGGTAGCCGGAGACGGCGATGCCCCACTCCCGGGCTGCGGTAGGGCTCAGGCGGGCGGCGCGTCGCCGGGCGGTGACGAGGTGGAATGCTGCGGGGGCCGGACGGGCAGCGTGCCGTTCCCTTGGGTGTAACCCCGTACCGCGACGTACGGGGCGGTGCACCGCCAACTCATTAGCGGCCCGGTGAACGTCGGCGGCAGTCCAATGAGCCGTTGCCAGCACAGGGCTGCGACGGCGCGTGAGCGGGGCGGGGAAGTCCGTGTGCGGACAGCAGCGAAGCCTCTGGTAGGAACGAGTCAGCCAAGATCAAGTTCGCGTACCAGAGACTCGACCTCGCTCACGAGAACTGCCTGTCAGATCGCGTCGTACTCCACCTCTTCGTAGACCCGATCCCACCAGGTGTCCATCTCGAAGGCGGGGGGGTCGAGCTCGCGCAGGCGGTCCCGGATCTCCAGGCCAAAGGCGACCCGGGCCTCCCCGGCGGGATCGTCGTCCGAGTCGGGGTCGTCTGGCTCCAGGTCGTCGAAGTCGTCTACGTGCTCGCAGCGGTACTCCCAGGCGGCGAGGGCGTCGAGGAAGGCGATCAGGGAGGAGTTGACGAAGCGCTCGGCAGGGTCGACACCCTCCGCGAGCGCCCACACGCGCCCGTGCTCGTCGAGGACGAATTCGGGGGAGTGTGACTCCACGTCGACCGCGAGCCTCCAGAAGCGGTCCCCCAGCCGTGAGAAGGGCTGCTCGGCGGTCCCCGGCCAGCACATCGAGTCGTCGACCGGCAGCCCGTGGGTTTGGGCCACCCCGAGAGCCTCCCGTACCGGGGCGGGCCAGGCTTCCACCTCGAGGGCGTCAAGGGCGGGCAGGTTGCGTACGCCCTCTTCGCCCCACTGGCCAAGACGCAGCCAGTGAGGGGTGTACCCGCCCGAGCCGTTCTGCTCCGCCATGTCGTGAACTCCGCTCAGTGAGCACCTTATCGAGAACTGTGGAACGATCCCATACGCCTCATCTGCACCATCCGCTGGGGGCCCGTCCCGTGTCTATCGCCGCCCGTCTCCTGGTCGCCGTCGCCACACCGCTCGACCCCGGTCAGGCGGAGGATCTGCAGGTGCTGTCCTGGCCTGGGCGCAGGCTGCTGGGGCAGCGGGGTGACACCGAGGTGGTGGTCCGCGGTCTGGACGAGGGTCGGCTGGAGGTACGCATTCCGGCGCGCCGTGGCCGCTCGGGTTCGGCTTGGTGACGGTGTCCCCGGCGGGGGACGTGGCCGTGTTCGCCGGCGTGCACTGCGGGGGCGGTGGACCGGTCGGGCGCGGTGCGGCGGGAGGTCCGACATGGCCGCTGGTCGGACAGGGTGTGTGGAGTGGCCCACGCTTCCTTCGCCGAGTACGCCGAGCCTTCGTGGGGGTAGCGGTAGGCGGTGCGCGTCGACAGGCCGTTGTCGTGGGCGAGTTGGCGGACCCGGGCGCCGTCGAAGAACCCGCGGATGACCATCACGGCCTGCTTGAAGCAGCCCAGCGAGCGGGTGGAGCGTCGAGTGCGCAGGCGGCGGCGTTCGGTGCGGAGGAATGCAGCGAGGTGCAGGACTGTCTCGCGGGGTATGTCGAGCGTGGCGGTGTAGGTGATGCTGGTGGTCACGTGGAGCCCTTCGGCGCGGACTTGATCTTGGCAGACCAGTCCTACCCGGGGCTTCACGCATATCCGACGCCGAGCCGGTGCTTGAGGGAATTCTCAGCGCAGATATGTCACCCAGAGCGACGGACCCGTTGCCGTCAACAGCTCAATGTGCTGTAGGTGGAGTCGCGGCCACTGTGTTCCTCATGGGCACGGAGCAAGCGTGCTCCTCTCCGCGGCATGCGGTCCGAGCGCCGCTGTCCCTCGATCATCCGCCCAACTACGGCCGCTGTCTCTCACTTGTCGGTCCGAACCGGACCTCGCCGCGCGCCCCTGTAACGAGGTCGCAGCAATCTGACGCCACGTTCCCGCCCCCATCGACGCCCAGGGCCGTTTCAAAGTCGGGTTGATCATGTAGGTGTGCTGGTCACAGCGGTGTGACGATGTGCTGTTGGCCGCTACGAACGCATCGAAGCTCCCGTTGAGGGGGTGACCTTCCCAAGTCGCCCTGTTCAACCGGAGCTTCGATGTGCCGTCAGTCTGCCACTGTTTGTCTGGTCAAGTCGCCGCTGCGCGAGTACGTATCCGCCGGGACGCTGGCGGGGCGCCTGGCGGGCCTGGCTGATCCGCGTCGTCGCCGTGGCCGGCGTCACTCGTTGGTGAGTGTGCTGCTGGTTGCCGCATCTGCCGTCCTGGCCGGTGCCCGCTCCTACGCGGCGATCGGGCAGTGGGCACGCAGTGCGCCGCAGGACGCGCTGGCCCGCCTCGGTGCCCGCTTTGCCGGCGTACTCCAGGTCCGTGTCCCACCGAGTACGGCCACAATCCGCCGGATCATCGCCCTGACCTGCCCGGGCGGACTCGCGGACCTGACCGGTGCCGATCCGGCCGGCACCACCACGCTCGCCGTGGACGGCAAGAGCGCCCGGGGATCACGCAGCGGCGAGGTTCCGGCAGCCCATCTGCTGGCGGCGATGACCGCAGACGGCCGGACCGTCACCCAGCTGCGGGTGCCGCACAAGAAGAACGAGATCACCTGCTTCGCCGTGTTGCTGGATCCGTTCGACCTGACCGGTGTCACTGTCACAGCCGACGCGCTGCACACCCAGCGTGAGCACGCGCGGTTCCTTGTCGAGGACATGCAGGCCCACTACCTGTTGATCGTCAAGGCGAACCAGCCCGGACTGCACCAGCAGTTACGTCGCCTGCCCTGGAAGGACGTCACCGCCCGGCGCTACGACCGCGAGCGCGGCCACGGCCGCAAGGAGACCCGCGTGACCCGGGTCCTGACCGTCATCGGCCTGGCGCTGGACTTCCCGCACGCGGTCCAGGCCGCTCGCATCACCCGTCAGACCGGCAAACGCACCCGCCAGACCGTCTACGCCCTCACCGACCTGACCGCACGACAGGCGTCACCCCAGGTCATCGGGCAACTCGCACGATCACAGTGGACCATCGAGAACCGGCTGCACTTCGTGCGTGACACCGCCTTCCGCGAGGACGCCTCCAAAATCCGCACCGGCCGAGGGCCAGAAAACATGGCCACTCTGCGCAACCTCGCGATCGAGGTGCTCCGACAGGGCGGCCACACCAACATCGCCGCCGGCCTCCGCCACACCTCCTACAACCCCTTCACCAGGCCACTGGACCTGCTCGGCATCGCCTGACCTGCACGATCACACCGCAACCCGACTTTGAAACAGCCCTGCATCGACGCCCGGGAACATGCGCCGATTCGCGAATCCAGCGGAACTCCCAGAATTCAGATACATCGAAACCGAATACCTGCTTCTGAGCGGCACCTGCGTGGGTGCGGCCGCCAGCGCCCGGGGGTGGCCGCACGCGGCCGTGCCAGCCGATGCGCAGGTCGGTACAGTAACGGCCCCGTCGGTGGGTTGGGGCGGCACAGCGGGCACAGCTCCACGTTCGGCCGGGCCGCCTGATGAGAGGCCTCTGTCGGGGTGAGGTCCTCGCCGCTGTCGATCCAGCAATCCGTCCTGTGCAGGATCTCGCGCGGTGCCTGACCGGCCGCGGTAGGCAGGTGCTGCAGCCTCCAGCCGGGGGCGGGGCTTTGGATCCAGGGTCGGTCGCCGGTCTCGACCTCGTAGGCCTGCTCGTCGACACGGCGTAGTTGCTCAGCCGTGTGGGCTTCGATGATCCGCAGCCAGGCGCGGTCGGCGGGCACGTCTGGGTGCAGCGGGGTGGGGGCGTCGCGCTGCTCGGGGATCCGGGCGAGCAGGCGGATCAGGTGGCCCTGGATGACCTGGAGCTCGTTTGGATCGGTGGGCAGGTCCTCGTGCACGTCGCTCCGGTCTGGTCAGGCGCTGTGACGGCGGTGGGCGAGCGGTGCCCAGGTGAGAGCGCCAGGGCCGAAGCGGGCGATCACCTGGTCGACGACGGGGTCCAGGCGGTGGCCGGCCTCGCGCTCCGGGTCGAGGCTCAGCTGCACCGCGGCCCGCTCGGCGTCACTCAGTTGCTCGGCGCAGACCGGGATGCCGCGCAACCCGGGCCCGCTGCAGCCCATGCGCTCAAACAGATCCGCCGCGGCCAGGCGCAGATCGTCGGTGTAAGCGCTGGGCTCATGCAGCGTCCGGGAGCGGCTCACGCTGCTGCCGCCGGCGAACGCGATCCCGAGGGTGAGCACGCGGGCGACCTGGCCGCGCTCGCGCAGCTGGTGCGCGACATCCACCGCGGCGTGCAGGATCTCCCTTCCGATGACGGTCGGGTCGAGCGTGTCGGCGTCCAGGCCCCGCTGAAGGCTGATGCTCTGCGGCAGGGCGGTGGCGACCACCGGTCGCGGGTCGATGCCGCACGCCCGCTCGTGGACCAAGCGCGCCTGCGCCCGGCCCTCGAGGACTTGCTGAAGGGTTTCCAGCGGCAGACGCGCCACCTGGCCGACGGTGCGCAGGCCGTAGCGCTCCAGGGTGGCGGCCTGCGCCGGGCCGGCCCCGTACAGATCCTGAACCGGCAGCGGATCCAGGAAAGCCCTCACGGCCCGATGGTCGTCCTGGACGACGCGGATGCCCCCGCGGCCCGGGTGGGCGGAAGCCATCGCCGCCAGCCCAGGAGTTGGCCACACCCACCTGCACGGGAAGTCCAAGAACGCCGAGAGCGCGGGTCCTAATCCGCACCGAGAGCTCGTAGGGGGTGCGGTCCCAGTACCGCGTGGCGCCGGCGACGTCGGCGAGTGCCGCAGCTGGCGGCAGCGGCTGCACCACCGGCGTGACATCCCCCAGCAGCGCGAGCAGCTCCCGGTAGGTGGGCTCGGGAAGCCGGCGATCCACCACCCGCACATGCAGAACATGCGCGCCCTGCTCGGCGCGACGGGCGTACTCGTCCATGGTCACCGCCTCTCGGCTCAACCGCGCCTTGGAACAAGTGGGGCTCGCATTGGCCGGGCGGGCCGGCGCTCGGCTTGCTTCCCAGCTGCGCTTCGGCGCGGGACGGATGACTCTGTTACGCAGGGTCATGGCATTGCCCGACCCACGGTTCGACACGCCGCGGGTGTTGGGTGTTGACGACTTCGCGATTCGTCGCGGCCAGACCTACGCCACCGTCTTGACCAGCGTCAAAGACCACCGGGTAGTCGATGTGCTGCCGACGCGTGAAGCCGGGCCACTGGCCGCCTGGCTGGTCCGTCACCCCGGTGTGGAGATCATCTGCCGGGACCGGGCGGGCGCCTACGCCGAGGGCGCCCGCCGCGGTGCCCCCGATGCTCTGCAGGTCGCTGACCGGTTCCACCTGTGGCAGGGCCTCGGCCGGGCCGTGGAGACCTGCGTCGCCGCCCACCGCGACTGCCTGCGCAATCCTTCGCCCGACGGCATGCTGCCGGAGGCCACGCCTCAACACCGTGCTCCGGTACGCGAACGCCGCACGCTGGCAGGACACCCTACAAGCCCTACCTGGAGCGACGCTTCGCCGAGGGATGCACCAGCGTCACCCACCTACACCGTCGCTGCCGACCACGCGCCCGTCACCTACCAGATGGTCCGCGCCTACATCGCCACCATCCGCGGGACTCCCGCTGGCACGCCACCACGGCCTCCGACGGTGCGCCAGGTGACTGGCTGGCTCACCAGACACCCCACCGCGCTGAGCGAGGAAGACCGGGCCGGCCTGAAGGATGTCCTTGCACGCTGCCCCGAACTGGACACAGCCGCCGGACACGTCCGCGACTTCGGCGAGATACTCACCGACCGCCTCGGCTCCACACTCCCCACCTGGATCGACGCGGTCGGTGACAGCCAGCTCCCCGGCCTTACCGGCTTCGCGCTCCACCTTCTGCGGGACCTCGACGCCGTGACAGCTGGGCTCACTCTCTACTGGAGCTCCGGCAGCATCGAGGGCGCCGTCAACCGCATCAAGAAAATCAAGCGCCAGCTCTACGGCAGAGCCGGATTTGAACTCCTCCGCAAGATGATCCTGCTCCAGTAACATTGCGAGAGCAGGCGTCCAGCTGTGACAGGATGGCCTCATGTTGATCCGAAAGGGCGATGCCGCGTAGGCGTCCCAAGGCCGTCCGCGCGGAGCGGTCGCGGCCACGACGGCAGTGTTCGGCCCTGAGAGTCCACGGTGTCTCCGCGCGGACTCGTGCAGCGATCCGCCGGGTCGAAGACCAGGAGATGTGGCCCAACGCGGTCGCCCATGCGCTCTCGTGTTTCGAGCGAGCCTCTAATCAGCCGGGACGCTACCTGGATGCCTCCGAGTTCGAATCGCCCGGGGTGGGAGATGCCCGTGATGATCTCGAGTGGGCGATGCGGCACCTTCCTCCCGGAGCGCGACGGGACTTGGGCCGACTGATCACACGCATCGATGAGGAATTCGAGCACCGCACCCTGCCCGACCCCAACAACATCGAGTCGGCGGTGTTCGGCTGGTGGTGGACCAGAATGAGGGAACGCTGACGGGCTCCGGACCGCGCTTTCAACCGAACGTTACCGTCACCCTCCGCGACGACTCCCCAAGATCTGTGCCAGAACCGAGAACGGACAGCGCTTCTTCGTCAGTTTGGGAGGCAGCAAGCGTCCGTGGCGAGTCGAAAAGTTCATGAGTTTCAACAGCGCTGCACTCGGTGGCGTCTGATGGGTCTTCAGTCGGGCGCGAACGCCTGCACGTATCCGTCGCCGTCAGCCCGTGCGCCGAGCGCGGGTCAGTGCCAGGCCGCCGAGAGCCGTGCCGATCAGCCCCAGTGCCAGGGCCATGGCGCCGGCGATTACTCCGTTGCCGGTGCCGGGGCCACCGTCGGCGACGGCCAGGTTCACTGCGCCCATGGCCAGGCCGACCAGTCCCGCCGCCAGGGCCGTGATGGCCCTGTTTCGCCTGTTGCCGATGCCGGGGCGATCGGTGGATCGGGCCCGAGCCAGTACACCGATGACCACGCCGGCCAGTGCCACGACGGCGGCCGTAGTGCCCACCAGTCGCCCGGAGGTCAGGCCGGTGGTGGCAGCTGACTGGACCGCGACGTGCGCGGCTGCCGGTGCGGCAAGCACGGATAGGACTGCCATGAGAGGCCTCCTTGTCTCCTGCGATTCGATGTCGCCTCAGTGCGAATCGATGTCGGCCCAGCATGGCCGTCGGCACCGCCGTCAGTCGTCCAGCGGACGCAGACAATTCGCGCTGCTGCCGGTGGTTCATGCACCTGCTGCGGGTGCGGCAGACGGCGCGCGGGTACCGCGGGCGCGGTAGTCGGCCGCTCGTTCGTGAGCGGGATTCGCCCGTAGTGGCGTCCGGCTAGGGTGCGCGTATGGACAGAGGACGGTTCGGTGTCCCGGCCGGTGTTTGGGACTGGGCGGTCGCCGTCGGCGTGGCGGCGCTGCTGGTGGGCACCGGGCTGTCCGGCGAGAGCTCCACGGCGAACAGCGACCTGCTCGGCTATGCGCTGCTGGCGGGCGGCGGGCTGGCGCTGGCCGCCGGCCGCCGGGCTCCGCTTGCGGTCCTGGCCGTTACGGGGCTGTGTGCGGTGGGGTATCAGGCGGCCGGGTTCGACGTGCTCGCCGTCTCCTACCTGGTCGCGGTGTACGGCGCGGTGCGGGCCGGGCGCCGCGCCATCACCGCGGCGGCGTCGGTCGCCATGCTGGTCGCTCTCCACCTCACGGCGCTGGTCTTCCAGGACGAGCCGGTGCGCGAGGCGTTCGGGCGGGGCGGCGGCGTGCTCGAGATCGCCTGGCTGATCGCTGCCTTCGCCGCGGGAGAGGCGGTGCGGCAGGCCGAGCGGCGGGCGGAGGAGGCAGAGCAGACCCGTGAGGAGACCGCGCGGCGGCGCGCAGATGAGGAGCGGCTGCGCATCGCGCGGGAGCTGCACGATTCGCTCACTCATCAGATCTCGGTCATCAAGGTGCAGGCCGAAGTCGCGGTCCATGTGGCCCGCAGACTCGGCGAGCAGGTGCCGGAAGCGATGCTGGCGATCCAGGAGGCCGGACGCGAGGCAAGCCGGGAACTGCGCGCCACGCTGGAGGCGTTGCGCGACGACGACACGACCCCGCCGCGCGGGCTCGATGACGTTCCGGAGCTGGTGGAAAAGTCCCGGACGCTGGGCCTGGACGCCACGCTGACGATCGACGGGCGGCAGCACGACGTCCCGGCCGCGGTGGACCGGACCGTCTACCGGATCGTGCAGGAGGCGCTCACCAACGTCGCCCGGCACGCCGACGCCACCACCGCGGCGGTCCGCATCGACTGCCTTCCGGATTCCCTCGCCATACGCATCGACGACGATGGCAAGGCGACACCGGCCACCGCCCCGCTGCCCGGCCTCGGGCTGCTCGGCATGCGCGAACGCGTCACCGCCCTCGGCGGCCGGCTATGCGCCGAACCACGTGACGGGGGCGGCTTCACCGTCCAAGCCGAGCTTCCCGTGGACCGGACGTCATGATCCGTGTCCTGCTGGTCGACGACCAGCCCCTCATTCGCAGCGGATTCCGCGCCCTCCTCGACCTCGAGGTCGACATCGAGGTGGTGGCCGAGGCCGCCGACGGCAGCGAGGGCCTGGAACTCGTCAAGGAGCACCTGCCCGACGTCGCCCTCATCGACATCCGGATGCCGGTCATCGACGGCATCGAGGCGACCCGGCGCATCGCCGCGGACCCGGCCCTGGCCGGGGTGCACGTGGTCATCCTGACCAACTACGGCCTGGACGAGTACGTCTTCGACGCCCTGCGCGCCGGCGCTGCCGGATTCCTGGTCAAGGACGTCGTGCCGGAGGACTTCCTGCACGCCGTACGCGTCGCCGCTCGCGGTGATGCCCTGCTCGCTCCCTCGATCACCCGCAAGCTGATCCATCGGTACGTCACCCAGCCGTTCCCCACTGACACCGGCACGGGTCTGGAGGAGCTGACCAGCCGCGAACGCGAGGCTGTTGTCCTGGCCGCGCGGGGTCTGTCCAACGACGAGATCGCCGACCGCATGGTGATCAGCCCGCTGACCGCGAAAACCCATATCAACCGGGCCATGACCAAGCTCCAGGCCCGTGACCGGGCCCAACTCGTTATCTTCGCCTATGAGTCCGGCCTGGTGGCCCCACGCAATCCTTGACCGTGCGTCACACCACCAGCGTTGTGGTCGGCAGGGGAGTGCTCAACCTCTTCGTCCTGGCCGCGTGCTGTCGTTTCTCGTGAACATCGAACACGGTGGAGTTCGAGTTCCTCCCGAAGAACTGAACATCCGCTGCCGCTACTCGTGAACAGAGCCAATCCAGCCCTACGCTGGCATACCCGCAGGAGGGAGCGTCCCATCAGGTCAGCAGGGCTGATTCAAAGTCGTTGTGGTCACGAGGGTGTGCAGGTCGCAGGGGTGTGACGATCCGGTGGGAGGCCGTCACGAACGCAACGAAGCTCCGGTTGACGGGGTGACCTTGCCAAGTCGCCCTGTTCTTCCGGAGCTTCGATGTGCCGCCAGTCTGCCACTGTCTGTCTGACCAAGTCGCCCACCGCCGCCCAGCGCGCCGCGCACGGCATCGCCGAGCGGCTGGGGGTTCTTCGCGATCCGCGGGATCGGCGCGGACGGCGCCACGCGCTGGTGGCAGTCCTGCTCACCGCCTGCTGCGCGGTGCTGGCCGGAGCCTGACCTCGTACTGGTCCAGGCCGCACTCGTTATTCGCGGCCTGGTCGGGTAGGACCGCCGCATTGCTGCGGCGGTCCCCCCTCAGAACCGTGCGGGCCCGTCGTCCGAGCACACGGCTCAAGCAAGCCCCGAGGGCTCGCAGGCATGCGAAGATGCTGGCTTGTGTCTACGACGCCGCCCGGCCCAGTAGTGGGTGAGGACGGGGTCGTCCACTGAGGCGCCGCCCTTGACCATCTGGTGCCGAACGATCTTCGTCCAGGAAAACTTGGCGAGGTAGCGGCCGCTATCGCGGTCGCCGAAAACCCACCTGTCTCGCCTGGCCTTGTTGAACATGCCGAAGTAGCGGGCCACGGCCCAGTGCTTCGACTTGTTCGGGTGTGTGTGGGGCGCCCACTTGTAGAGAAGCGTCCACACATAGGCGTCCAGCGCATGGAAGATGCGGCTGGACACCACACTCCGGTAGTAGGCCGCCCAGCCCCGGATGATCGGGTTGAGCTTGTGGATCACCGCCTCGGCATTGGCCCCGCGCAGGGCGTCGACCTCGACGGCCAGCCTTTTCCGGATTCGTCGTACGGCTGACTTGCTCGGCTTGATCAGCAACACCGTCCCGCCGCGGTAGCGGCGGATGTTGAAGCCCAGGAAGTCACAGCCCTCGTCGAGGTGGACGATGCTCGTCTTGTCCTCGTTGAAGACCAGCCCTCTGGGTCTCAACCAGGTGCTCAGTCGCGCCTGGACCTGCTCGGCCTCGGCCCTGGATTGGGCGAAGGCGAGCAGGTCGTCGGCGTATCTGATCAGCACGGGCGAGCCCGGCACGGTTTCACCGGCATGGCTCCCGCCCATGTAATAGCGGACTCCGGCAGCCTTCTCCATTCCGTGGAGAGCAATGTTGAGCAGGAGGGGACTGATCACGCCGCCCTGAGGCGTTCCTTCCTCGGTGGCAGTGAAGCACTCCTTCTCGATGACCCCGGCTTTCAGCCATCGTGCAACCATTCCCTTCGCGGGAAAGGTTCCCAGCATCGAGATGAGATGCTCGTGATCAATGCGGTCGAATGCCGCTGCCAGATCTGCATCCAGTACCCACTTCCGCTTCGGGTTCTTCCCGTGCGCGACAGTAAATATCGCCTGGATCGCATCCTGGCAACCCCTGCCTGGCCTGAATCCATAAGACTTGGGCTCGAACCGGGCTTCCCATTCGGGCTCCAGGGCGTTGACCGTCTTGGCTTGCAGGACTCGGTCAACGATGACGGGAATCCCGAGGGGACGCCGCTTTCCGTTGCTCTTCGGAATGTAGACACGCCGTGCGGGCTTGGGCTTCCACGGTTCTGAGCTGTGCTGGACCCAGGTGGCCAGTTCGGCCTTGCCCGGGGCCGTCAGCACGACCCGGCCGTCGATGCCCGCCGTCCGGAGGCCAGCGTTGATCTCCGTCACCCGCCGCACGCTGACCAGCGTGTTGCTGCGGCTGCGGAGCATCAGCTTCTGCAAGTTGCGGGCCTTCTTCAGGTCCCCTGCCTGCGACGCCGCAAAGATGCGCTGGCGCAGACGCCGTACGTTCTCCTCGGCGGCATCCCAATCGATCGCATGCCAGTCGAGGAGTTCGTCTTCCGGTCCGTTCGTCCCTCCTCCGTCCGGAGGAGGGACGTCTAACGTGTCCTTCAGTTCCGCCGTCCTTGTCATCGTCTTCTTCGCAGGCTCACCTGACCCACGTCAGCACCCTTTCGGGTCGGGGCCTTGGGCCCCTATCCGTCCAGTTATGCGGGACCACTGGCGGAGTGGCCAGCCGCGTTGTCCCGGTTTCCTGCTGCCTTTCGGCCACCGGCATTCGCTTCTTGGGTCATCCTGTGCCCGCCAGGGAGTTGAACCTTCCTCACGGTCGGCCTACCCGGTGAGAAATGCCACCGGGACCCTTGCGGGGTTTCCACGTTCTGCATGAGCGAGATGCGAGCGGGATGGGTGCCCTCTCTACCCCGGGACGGCGGTGTCCTCCCGGCTGACTGCTTCTCTCCAGCCGGCGCCTGCCGCTTCTCAGCGGCCAGTCCTGTACCCCGCTGGAACATCCCATCGGCGGGGCTCGAAGTTACGAGGCATAGCCAAGGGTTCATTTGTATTCACCCGTCCGCTCATTCCCCTTGCCTGTAACCCCCGGATGGAACGGGAGCCCTTGGGCTTTTCCCCCGGGCTTCGCACCCTCCCGTTACCAGGAACGCACGCCGGGGCGGGGACAGGCCCTGAACACTGGCCCGGAACTACACCTTCCTCAACGGAACCTCCTCATCAGTGAGTTCACTCAGCTCAAGCAGCCTCGTGTCGCACGAAGCACTCCTCGATCACCCAGCGCGTCCCGGCGATCCGTACCAACTGCTTGACGGCCGTGACGAGTTGAGTAGGCGAGGTAGTAGGCGATCTCGTCGGGCTTGGTCAGGCTGCGGCGGGCCAGTGCCCATCGCCGGCGGACCGGGGTCCCGTCCTGGTAGTCGTACTCGGCCACGGCGGGCAGCTGGATTGCCGCCCAGTCGTAGACGCGCGGCCCCTTGGCGCCGTCCCCGCATGAGATCCGTTCCCAGGCCTTGGTCGGGGCCTGGGAACGGATCTCATGCGGGGACAGCCCACGCTGAACTGGGACTTGGGCACCGCCAGTACGTAGCCGACGCCGGACTGTTCGAGCAGGCGCCGGAAGCGGCCTTCCTGTCCGTAGGCCGAGTCCGCGGTGACCCAGGCGATGGGCAGCTCGGAGGCGAGTGCCCGCAGCACCATGGCCTTGGCAAGGTCGCCCTTGGTGTGGAAGTCCCGGTCGTCGGGGATCTTCGCCGCGCGGCAGCGGTCCCGGTCCTCGGTCCAGGACTTGGGCAGGTAGAACTCCCGGTCGACCAGGGCACGGCCCCGGGCGGAGGCGTAGGCGGCGAAGACCCCGATCTGGCAGTTCTCGGTGCGGCCGGCGGTGCCGGAGTACTGGCGTTGCACGCCGGCGGAGGTGGCGCCCTTCTTGACGAAGCCGGTGTCGTCGATGATCAGGACTCCGTCGTCCTCGCCGAGGCGTTCGGCGACGTAGTGCTGGAGCTCGTCGCGGATCTCGTCCGCTTCCCAGCGGGATCCGGCGAGCAGGTGCTGCAGCCCGTCAGGGGTGGTGTGACCTGCGTATTCGGACAATTGCCAGCCGTTCTTGCGGCCGACTGGGCCGAGTAGGCCGCGGACGTAGTCGCGCATTCGTCGGCATGGCTCCACGCCGCTGAAGCGGCGGCCGACGCGGAGGAAGAGGCCTTCGAGTTCGCGGTCCCAGCTCTCGGCTGCAGGCTCGTTGATCACGGCGGGAGGCTGCCCTCGCCGCTGCCATTACCAACGCCGGCTGCACACGATCGAGGGGCGGTCCCAGGAACACCGCCCCTGACGGGCACCAGCCCACTACACTCACCGCGCAGCCTTCTGATCAGGCAAAACGTCGAAGTCCTGCTGGAGTACTAGACACTCAGTAGGGGTGGGTCTTGCCGCTGTACAGATGGCCAGTGGCGCGGTGGGTAACCATGGCCCTATCTCGCAGTGATGGCAGCAGCTTGCGTTCGGCAACGTTCCAGCCCCGCCTTCACCTCTGCCTGGTCCGGGCTGTCCTTACTCGCCAGTAGTTCGCCAGCTGTGGTCACAGCGACCCAGAAATCGGGCGGTGAGCCCCGCCCGTCCCGGAACCGGGTTTTAGCAAAGTACAGGAAGATCTTCGTAAGCTCCCCGGTGCGAAACCACCCGAGCAAGCCGCCGGGGAAGCCTCCGCGGGCACTGGCGGCGGTTTCCAGCAGGTTACGAATGTGCTCGTCGTGCTTGTCGACTACCCGGTCCACGATGAACACTTGTCCGATGGTGAGAACGCTGGCGACGAGTTCTTCCTCACCCACCGCGAATTCGTCAAAGAGGGTCTCGATTTCGCGGAGTCGGGACTCGGCGTCCGTCCGGGACACGCCCAGGGCCAGGCACACAGCCAACACGCAGACACCCCACTGGCCTGTCCTCGCGGCCAGCTTGGCGAAGACCTCCTCCTCGCTCTGCCCTGTGGCAAGCATCTCCTGTGCCTCGAGAACCAGCGCCTCCTCGCTCTCCCCGTGATCCATGGCGAGAGGCTACCGTGGCGTGCGACGGCTGGGGCGGCCGCGATTTCCTACTCTTGGATATCTGAGCCTCCCCGTACGCCACCGGCGCGGCTGGGACGGAAAGGCTTTGGGCTGGAGTTTCAATGACTCAGTCAAGCGCCGCCGCACTCGAATCGTGGAGCGCCAGTTTGGAAGAATGAGGCTGCGCCCCTGGCTGAGCGTGCAGAACGCCGACCTGGCAAGAGGGGAGTAATTGTCAATACCTGTGGATCGGGTTTCACTCCCGCTCCGGTTCGCTCCGACGAGTGACGTCCAGTTGGCGGCGTAGGCGCCTGATTTCATCAACGAGCCGAGGGACGCTCTCGCGCGCCGCAACGATGAACCGAGCATTCTCGTCCCAGCGTTCGTCGGCGATGTCGACGTAGCGGGGTTGCTGGACTAGCGTTGCCGCCACGATCACCTGGTGGTCAAAGCGCGGCCACCTTTCGGCGAGCCCGTTGTCGGGCACGGTACTCACGGCGACAAGGTTCATGGCGTGGTCATCGTCGAGGAAGCGGCCAACCAGGGGCCCGGAGTCGCGGCATGCGCGAGCTCCTCAAGGTCGTCGAGCTCTTGGTCGCTCAGCGGTTCGGGTGTGCTCATCAGGCTGCCAGCTCCTGGCGTTCGACCAGGAGTCCGCGTTCGAAGCGTGCTCCGGCGCGGACCAAGGGGACGAGGTGGGCGCCGTTGACGGTGCGCCAGCGGGCTTGGGCGGACTCGACCAGTTTGAACACCATGGCCAGGCCGGCCGCGCGGGAGCCGGCACCGCGGGTGACCTTGGTCCGGAGGCGGACGGTGGAGAATGTCGACTCGATCGGGTTCGTGGTCCGCAGGTGGATCCAGTGCTCCGCGGGGAAGTCGTAGAACGCCAGCAGCTCGTCCTGGTCGTCGAGCACCTTCGCGACGGCTTTGTGGAACTTCGTCTCGTAGAGCTTGGCGAACGCCTTGACGGCCTTCTCGGCGCTCGCGCGGTCCTCGGCGTTGTAGACATCCTGCAGGGCCTTCTTGGCGGCGGGCCGCGCGGACTTCGGCAGCGCGTCCATGACGTTGGCCGTTTTGTGAAGCCGTCAAGAATCAACCTGTTGCTTCGCGATCAGCAACTCGTTGGCATGGTATGGCGATCACGGAGGAGATGCTGTTCCAACTCGACTGCCGATTCGCGGTGCTGCTGCCTTATCTGAACGAGCGGCAGCGGCGCTTGGCCGTGGCGGCCGAGGCGAGGCTGCTCGGGCACGGCGGGGTACGCGCTGCCGCCCGGGCAGCGGCCGTGAGCGAGACCACCGTGCGCCGGGGGATCGTAGAACTGCAAGCCGGCACCGGGCCGCTGCCCGGCGGGCGCATCCGTGCCGACGGCGGAGGCCGCAAACCGGCCGAGGAGATGGACCCCGGCCTGGTGAACGCGCTGATGACCCTGGTCGAGCCTGATGAGCGCGGCGATCCGGAATCCCCTCTGCGCTGGACGACCAAGTCGCTCCGCCACCTGGCCGAGGAACTGACCAGGCAGGGCCACCCGGTCTCCGCGCCGACGGTGGGCCGGCTGCTGAAGCAGGCCGGCTTCAGTCTTCAGGGCAACGCCAAGACCCTCGAAGGGACTCAACATCCCGACCGTGACGCCCAGTTCCACTACCTCAACGAACAGGTCAAGCAGCACCAGGCGGCAGGCGAGCCGGTGATCAGCGTGGACACCAAGAAGCGCGAACAGATCGGACGCCTGCCCATGGCCGGACGCGAGTGGCGTCCGAAGGGCGACCCGGTGCGGGTCGAGGATCATCACTTCTTCTTCAGCGGTCCGGACGTCGAGCAGGCGATTCCGTACGGCATCTACGACATCGCTCACAACACCGGCTGGGTCAACGTCGGGGTCGACCACGACACCTCTACCTTCGCCGTCGAGTCGATCCGTCGCTGGTGGAAGGCTCGCGGGCACGACGACTATCCGCAGGCCACCCGGCTGCTGATCACCGCGGACGCCGGCGGCTCCAACGGCTACCGCTACCGTGTCTGGAAGAGCGAGCTGGCAGCGCTGGCGGTCGAGACCGGACTTGCGATCACGGTCTGCCACTTCCCGCCGGGCACTTCAAAATGGAACAAGATCGAGCACCGGCTGTTCTCCCACATCACTCACAACTGGCGTGGTCGGCCCCTGACCAGCCACGATATCGTCATCGAGACGATCGCCGCCACCCGGACCCGGGCCGGACTGCGTGTCGAGGCCCACCTGGACCGCGGCGACTACCCCACGGGCATCGCGATCAGCAAGGACCGCTTCGCCGCCCTGCCCCTGGTCAAGCACGAAGTGCACGGCCAGTGGAACTACACCTTGCCGCCTGAACCTGCCTCGGCGCAGGCCCAGCCCGCTGTCGGTGAGGCGCACGGCGTCGCCGACCGGCGCCACACACTCCTGGCCCGCCTGGCCGACCCGCGGCTGACAGGACTTACCAACACACAACTCACCGATCTGTGCACAGATTTGGCCCCGATTCAAGCCGCGCGGGCCCAGGAACGCTACAGCGAACAGCGAGGCGGACGCGCCCGGCGGGCTACCGGCAACCAGCGGTCCAAACCGCTGTTCGACGACGCGGCCCGAGTGATGCTCACGCTCCTCTATCAGCGGCAGGTCTGCTCGATGAAGCTGCTGGGCGACATGCTGGAGGTCACCCCCAACTGCATCGGCCACCTCGTCGCCGAGACCCGGCGCGTCCTGGAGGACCACGGCCACCAGCCCGGATATTCCCCCACCCGCTTCACCACCGGCGCCGAGCTGCTGGCCTTCCTCGACACAGCAACGACTCCGCCGCGAACCCAGATCATGGAGAGCCTGTCCCATCCGCGCCTGACCGGCATGTCCCGCCAGGACCTGGACGCACTTACCCGCCGTCTCGCCCCGCGCCAGCTCGCTCAGATCGAACGCGCCTCCTACCAGCGCCGGGGCGCCGATCGCCAGCCTGGCAGCCGTGGCGGCGTCTTTCCCCAGAAGAGTCGGCGACAAGGAGCGCGTCGTCCTGGCCGTCATCTACCTGCGGAAACTGTGCACCCTGGACGTCCTCGCCAACGCGCTGGGCGACGTGAGCCGGTCCTTGATCGGCAACGTCGTCCGTGAGATCCGACCCCTGCTCATGGAAGGAGGGCACCTCCCGCCACCAGCCACCACCCGCTACCGGACCGCCGCTGATCTCCTTGCCGCCGCACACAGCGAAGACGACACACCGACAGGTTGATTCTTGACGGCTTCACAAAAAGGCCAACGTCATGGACGCGCTACCGAAGTCCGCGCAGCCCGCCGCCAAGAAGGCCCTGCAGGACATCTACAACGCCGAGGACCGCGCGCACGCCGAGAAGGCCGTCAAGGCGTTCGCGAGGACTTACGGGGCGAAGTGGCCCAAAGCCGTGGCCAAGATCACTAACGACCGGGATGAGCTGCTGGCGTTCTACGACTTCCCGGCCGAGCACTGGATCCACCTGCGGACCACGAACCCCATCGACTCCACGTTCTCCACGGTCAAACTGCGGACCAAGGTCACCCGCGGCGCGGGCAGCCCGGCCGCAGCCCTGGCGATGGTGTTCAAGTTGGTCGAGTCCGCCCAGGACCGCTGGCGCGCGATCACAGGAGCCCACCTGGTCGCGCTGGTCCGTGCGGGCGCGACGTTCGAGAACGGCCACCTCGTGGAGAAAGAGGAGATCGCAGCCTGATGACCAGCCCAGAACCGCTCAGCGACGGGGAACTCGACGAGCTCGAGGAACTCGCACGGGCAGCCACGCCAGGCCCCTGGTTCGTTCGCGGCCTTGACGACGAGCACGCGATGAACCTCGTCGCCGTGAGCACCACGCCGGACACCGGCCTGGGCGAGCGCTGGCCGAACTTCGACTACCGCGAGATCGTGGCCGCGACCCTGGTCCAGCACCCCCGCTACGTGGATGCCGCTGACGAGCGCTGGGACGAGAACGCGCAGTTCATCGCCACCGCCCGCGAAGTTGTCCCCCGCCTTGTCGCAGAGATCAGACGTCTGCGCAGGCAACTGGAGGCAGGCAGCACCCAAAGCGAATCAAGAGAAACGAGCTGATCCACAACTATTGACTATTGCTCGACTCGGCTGGAAGGAGATCGGCAGGTGGCCCGGCGCTCTGCGGCTGGCCTCCGACGACGATCGCGATGAGGTCCTCATGATGTTCTCGCCTTTGTGACACCCAGCAACCTGATCTTGGCCCAGGTAGGGCACGACGACAGGGACAGCAAGGTTGTCATGCCGAGGGAGGCTGCGTGCGCTCGATGAGCTGTCCGCGTTCGAAGCGGGCTCCGGCGCGGACGACGGCGACCGATCTGGACGATCCACGCCGCGCGGTGGATGCGCGCCGCCGACGTGCCCGTGGCGCGGGACGCAGGTCAGGGCAGCTTGGCTACCGTCAGCAGGACGGCGGAGTCCTCGAGCGCCTCGAGGCTGTGGCGGCAATCAGGGACGGTGAGCAGATCCCCAGTCCGGCCCTCCCACGACAGCTCACCTGCCAACAGTCGCACGTGCCCGCGCAAGACCTGCACCGTCGCCTCGCCCGGGTTCTCGTGCTCGGCGAGACTGGCGCCTTCGGTCATGCCGATGACCGTCTGACGCAGAACCGTCTCGCGGCCGCCATAGACGGTGTCCGCGGCGTGACCACCACCCGCGGCGGCTGCCGACTCCAGCTGTTGACGGGCCAGCGCTTCCAGGGAGGTTGTCTGCACCCCACCAGTGTCCCGCTTCGATGGGCGAGGGCAACTCGGGGTGGCCCGGGCGGGCACGCGGCAACGGGCCTCACGGTGTGGTCCCGCGTCTTCCCGGGGGCGGGAGGCTTCCTCGTAGGCCGGTCCGCCCCTGCTCGGCGCCTGCCGGCCGCAGCCCGCAGCGGACTACCGCGGCTCGCCGACCGAGTGGCCGGACGTTACAGGGACTGCCGGTAGCCGAAGAATTCGTGGTCCTGGTTGTATCCGCCAAAGCCGCTGCCGATGTCGGAGAAGTCGGCGACGAACTCGATATCCTTGATCCATTTGACCTGTTTGAAGCCGAGTTCGAGCTCGTTGCGCAGCCGTAGTGGTGCGCCGTGGCCGAATGGAAGCGGTTGGTCGTTCATGTCGTAGGCGAGCATGGCGAGCTTGCTGCGCATGTGTTCGATGGGGTGGGCGTCGTAGTAGGTGCCGCCGTCAGAACCTTCTCCCAGCGAGTAGAACACCACCCATTTGGCGTGCGGGTCGGGGTCGACCAGGTCGAGGATCGTGGCCATGGACACACCGCCCCATTTGGCGACACCGGACCAGCCCTGGATGCAGAAGTGCTGGGTGATCTGCTCGTGCGCGGGCAGTCTCCTCAGGTCGTCGAGGGACAGCTCGGCCGGGTGGGCGACCAGGCCGCCGATGCTCAGCCGGTACGCGGCGAAACCGCCGGACTGCAGGGCCTTGTATTCGGCAGAGTCGGGGTAGCGGCCGTTGTGCCAGAAGTAGGGGGAGATGTCTTTCTCGGTGTACTCGCCGCGGGAGACATCGACGTGTTCGAACAGGCGCTGAGCGGGGCCTATGAGGGCGTATCCGACGCGCTGCACGACCCGGGGGTGACGCAGGGTCACCGGTGTGGCTGCGACCCAGGCGGTGACGACCACCGCCATCCAGCCGAGGAAGATCCACAAGCCGAGCCAGCTGCTGTCGTTGCGCCCGCTGTCGATGTGGTTGAGGTTGGTGAGCAGACCGGTGGTGAAGACCAGGCTTACGTGGATCACGATGAACAGCAAGAACCAGGTGAAGACCAGGAAGTGCACAGACCGGGCGGTCTGGATGCTCAGCACCCGGCTGAGCCGCTGGAAGCGGGTCGACAGCGCCGGTGACATACCCAGCCCGGTGATCAACGCCAGGGGTGCCGCGACGAAGACCGTGACGAAGTAGGCGAGCAGTTGGAGCCCGTTGTACGCCACCCAGCCGTTCTCCCGCGGCCAGTTGAGCGACAAGTACTGGATGGCCACAGAAGCGGCGTTGGGGAAGAGGCTCCAGCTGGTGGGGACCAGGCGCTTCCACTGCGGGGTGACGAACAGCAGCACGTAGAAGACGAGACCGTTGAGCAGCCACAGCGTGTTCACCCCCAGGTGCCACCACCGGGCCAGACCGATCGAGTGCCGCATCCCGGGGAGGCCGACCCCGCGGGGCAGGCCGATCGAGTCCTGCTTCGCGGTCCACAGCGGGTTAGCGGAGACGGGCTTTTGTATCCGGAACCATTCCCGCCCCGGGGTGCTGTGCCGGGTCCAGTACAGGCGTGGATGATCAGCCAGGATCTGCAGGCCCGACCGCAGGGTGAACAGCATGAAGAACAGGTTGAAAAAGTGCGACCACCGTGCCCATGACGGAACGCCCAGGTAGGCGCCGTCGCGATCCGCGCGCGGATCGGTGCCGGGATACTCGGCGATGAACCGCTGCACCGACGGCATGCCCCGCAGTCCCTTCGCCGCCGCGACGCACCCCAGCAACCCCGCGAAGCCGATCGGGAGCAGCCACAGCAGGTTGAACCACCTGCTGCCCAAGCGCACCCGAGGAGCGACCCCGCTGGCCGCCGGAATAGCGCCCGCCCAGGTCGCCACCTCGACGACGTCGTCACCTCGTGTCAGGTTCGAGCGGAAACCTCCGGGGGGCTGAGAGGAGGCACCCGACGCGTTCGACAGCGCACCATCACCCGTCACGTGCTCGTCGTCGGGCATGCCATCGACCTCCCGTCACGCTGCAAAGACTGCCCAACCCCACGCCTTTGCACCGGACGCAGGGCTGCAGTGACCGAGCCCACCGCAGGGTGGGCGGACCGATCCATCTGACCACCCGAGGCAGACGCCCGCACGCGCAACGATCAGGGCAACGCAGCACACCAGGTCGCGACGATGTGGCTGCTTGCGCGGTCACACGTCCAGCCGCTCCTCATCGAGCTCTGCCCCCGTACCCTCGTCGCGGTGAGGAGTGAACGACCGGACCTGCTGCGCCTGTTGCTGGGGTGTCCTGTGCGAGTCAGGTGGAAGTGCAGCGTCGGCGAAGCCAGCAAGCGGTCAGCGTGAATCCGTCGATGAGTGGTGGGCGTCAGCTGGAGAGCGAGCCACTGCAGGCTGGAAGAAAGCCCTTGACCTGCGAAAAGCAGGCAGGGAGCTCAATTCGGGAAGTTCTGAATGTTTCGTACCGTATTCCAAGTCCAAGATCTAAACGTTTAGGTGTTTGCGCAGGTCAGGCCCTGATCACCGCCTCCGGGTCTGCAAAAGGTCAGCATCAGGCTGCACGGTGTCCGGCTTGCTGACCTGCACCCGGGGCAGGGATCTGCTGCCCTCCCCGACGCCCTGCTCTGAAGGCTTGATACGTGGCTCGACAGCTCGCCCATCGGGGATGGGGTCCTTCTTCAAGGAGTGCGGTTGTTCCAGGCCGACCCGTTGCCCGCACCCGTACACGATTCGGTTCCGGGACGCTCTCGGTAAGCAGCGTGAAGAGGCCGGCTACGACACGCAGGACGACGCGATCGAGCGCCTTAGAAGCCGTTTCTCTATCGATCATGGTGAGCATCGGTTCGAGTGTGGCGACTCGGTCGGGTGATCTTCCGGATGTCCGGGCATGAGGGTAGGGCCTCCTGCACAGCTCATGGGTGTCGAATCCAAGTGAGCAACAGGAGGCCCTGTGCCGCAGTCTTGCGTTCCGGTAGCGGCAGAGTCCAACTCGCTTCCTCTGTCGTGTGACTGTCTCGCGCACCGGTTCGGGAACGCCGCGGATCGCCCGTACAGGAGGCCGAAGTATCCCTCCGACATGACGGACGCGGAGTGGGCGGCGGTGCGCGAGCTGCTGCCGGTGCCGGGGCGGATGGAGGGCCGGGGCGGCCGGCCGGAGGGCTACTGCCATCGGCAGATGCTTGACGCGGTCCGCTACCTGGTCGCGGGCGGTGTCACGTGGCGGTCGATGCCCGCGGACTTCCCCGCGTGGGACCGCGTCTACGCGTTCTGGCGACGGTGGCGGGACCAGGGCCTGATCGCCGAGTGGCACGACCGGCTGCGCGACCGCGTCCGCCAGGTCGACGGCCGCGATCCAGAACCGACCGCGGGCGTCATCGACGCGCAGTCGGTCAAAGGGGCGGCGTCGGTTCCAGCCGCCAGTAGGGGCTTTGACGGCGGGAAGAAGGTCAACGGACGCAAGCGCCACATCGTGGTGGACACCCTCGGGCTGCTACTGGTCGTGATGTTCACGGCCGCTTCGGTGACCGACCGTGAGGCCGCTGGCGGTCTGCTGGCCCGGCTGCGCGAGCGGCATTGGCGCATCTCGCGTGGCTGGGCGGACGGCGGTTACACCGGTCAGCTGATCGACGTCGCCCGCGCTGCGTGGCGGATCGCGCTGACCGTGGTCAAGCGCACCGACGACACCCGCGGGTTCACCGTGCTGCCCAAAAGGTGGCTGGTGGAGCGGACGTTCGCGTGGCTGATGCGCTCCCGCCGCCTGGCCCGCGACTACGAGACCCGCACCGACAGTTCGGAGGCGATGATCCACTGGTCGATGAGCATGGTCATGAGCCGCCGGCTCGCCCGGCGGGGACGCTGAACATCCCGGGATTCTCTTCGACCAGCCAGCCCCGCACGACCAGGCGCTTGGCCTTCGACCGCACGCCCTCGACCTTCGCCGGCACCGGCGCGAGCCCGAGCGCCGTCGCGAGCTGCCGGCAGTCCATCGCCTCCCCGTCCCGGCGGGCCAGGATGTCCATGAGCCGCCGGTAGTCCGGCGCCAGCACCGCCGGGTCGAGGCCCGCCCGCCATGCCGGCACCACCGAACCGGGCACCGCACCCGCCACCGGCAAGGGCCGTTCGTCGGACGTGGCAACAGGTGCATTCTCGCGTCCGCGCGGTTCCGCCAGGACCTGGCCGACCGTCTCGCGAGCGGTCACGAATCGCTGCCACGTGGCTTCAGCGTCCCGCAGCTCGGCCTGCAGGATCTCCACCCTCTGGCGGGCAGCACGCTCCCGCTCCTCCAACAACCCCATCACCGACGGCATCCGGCACCCCACCCGAAGAGACGACACGACACGCCATCCCTCCCGCCGAAGCACCGATCTCATGCCTGACCAGCGGAAACACAGCTACCGCCTTCGGAAAGACAACACCTTCTAATACCCTATGGCAGAGTCGAGTTGGTAAGGGTTTATCTTCTCGGGTGTGGATCACCAGGGAGAGTTTCGTCGTGCAGCGCTTGAGTTGGGCATCCCGGACGCCGAGATCAGCAGGTTCAGCCAGCACCTTCGTTTGGCGATCGGATTGTTCGGGGGTGGCTATGGTTCTCCGGTCGGGCACTTCGGTGGGTTGCCCCGGCTGCCGGTGGGCATGAAGTGGCCGTCCGCCGGGGACAATCCGTTGCCGTTGCTTCTTTCCGTCGAGTGTGGGGCGCTGCCGAGGGTCGACGGCTTCGACCTGCCGGTGGACGGGACGCTGCTCTTCTTCGTGGACCAGGAGATGGACCACGAGGACGAATCCGGGAGGTACGCGCGAGTCGTGTATGTACCGGACGGCACCGAAACCGCGGTTGCGAAAGCCCCTGACTCCGTGCGTGTCGGCGAGCGGATCGACGTCTGCGCCGAGCTCAGAGCCGATCTCCCCCTTTGGCTTGAGGAGAGCGAGGACGAGGACTGGCACGAGTTCTGGGAGGATCTCGAGTGGGACGACATGTCACCCTTCCAGCAGCGGTTGGCCCGGTACATGGAGCGTGAACTGCCGCACTTGGGCGAACTTCGGTCTCTGGCCTACGGCCTCTGGTCGTCCAGCGCCTACCTCGTCATCGGCGGGTATGCCGATGATGAAGTGATCAACAGCATCGCGGAGCAGACCCTCGCGGGACGCGAGAAGGCAGGCGAGATCCCCGCCATCCCGATTGCGAGCTGGTATTCCCACGTGGAGGAGGAGAAGCACCGGCTGACGAGCGAATGGATATCGCTCGCCAGTGAAGCACGGGTCTACGAGGAGTACTGCACGAGTTTCGTGATCCGCCACGACGACCTGGCCGCCGCTCGGGTGGACAAGGCTCTGGCCGTGACCACGTTCCATGCCCCGTGACCAGGTTCGACGCACCTCTACCCCGGGGGCTGGCGAAGGCTGTCCACAAGGCTGTCCAGGCGTCCGCGCCAATGGTCACGACCGGGCCGGGAGGGTTCTTGCTGTCGCGGACGGGAACGGTGGGGCAGGCGTCGCTCCGGACTACCTCGACACACTGAGTCTTTGCCAGTAACGGATCATGACGCTCTGTGATTGATCAGATGGTGCGGTCGTACTCCAGCTGGAGCAGGACGAGGGCTGCGGCGGCGATCCTCGTGATGCGGCTGGGTCGAGGCTGACCCGGCGCAGGGCCTTGAAGGTGGTCTTGAGCAGGGAGTTGGCGCGCTCGCAGACCCCATGGATGCCGCGGATGACCTTGTTGTAGGTCTGCTGGGCCTCGGTCAGCTCGCCACCGGCGGGCTTTTTGTGTGGGTGGCGGAAGCCGTCGCCGGCGTTCTCGTAGCCGAGATCGACGAGGGTTGCCATGTCCAGCTCGGCGGCGATCCGGTTGAGGGCGTCGGTCAGGCCGTGGTGGCGGGCGCAGGTGGTGTCGTGCTCCCTGCCCGGGCGGACCGGTGAGACCCAGATCGGCCAGCCGTCCGGGGTGGCGATGACCTGTACGTTCCCGCCATGGTGCTTGTGTTTTCCGGACCACCAGAGGTCTGCGCCGTTGGGGCCTGGGGCGGCGACGCGGTCGGTGCGGATGACAGTGCCGTCGAGGTTCAGATGCGCCAGCCCGGCTGCCTTCGCGCGCTCCAGTGCGGTCGCGAGGTCCGGTGCCCCGGCTGCCAGAACGGTCAGCCCCTCGTGGAGGTAGCGGTAGGTGGTGGATGCCGACAGGCCGTTGTCGCGGGCGAGTTGGGAAAGGCGGGTGCCGTCGATGAACCAGCGCAGGACGAGCACCGCCTGGCGGAAGCAGCCCAGCGCGCGCCTGCCCCAGGTTCGGCAGTACGGCCGCCACCACCTACACCGTCAACTCGCCCACGCAGATCACCGCCGTCGCCCCGGCAGGAACGGGTGCCGTCGCCGTCACCGTCACCACCCCAGGTGGCACCAGCAACTCCGTCATCTACAGCTACGTGGGGTCGCCGGTCCTCACTGGCCTTTCCCCGGCCCAGGGGCCAACCGATGCGGGATCCGGTGTCACCCTCAGCGGCACGGGGCTGACCACGACGACCGCCGTCCACTTCGGCGTCGCGTCCGCCGCGTTCACCGTGCTGTTCGCGACTGGTGCCGACCCTGGTGAATTTGATGTGAACGCGGCCATCTTGCATGCTGTCCGTCGGTAGATCGGCACCCCCGAGCTACGCGAAGTCATGCGCAGCTCGGTGAGGCCAGGGGTGAGGAGCGTGGCAAGGGTGTGGTGCTCCATCCCCCTCCATTGATCCAGTGAACAGCACGGGTGGTAGCTGTAAGGAGATCCTGCGCCGCGGCGTGTGGCATCAGGGGTGGAATCCATGAGCTCTCGGAAGATCCGCGCTGCTGCTGCGGTGACATGGGTCGGGATACGCGCCCTCGTGGTGGACATGGCCGGGGCCTGCCGCCTACGTGCCCGAGGTGTTGGTGGTGATGGACCGGGGCAGGTCCTGCACTGTCTGCGGGGTGCTGCCCAGCTCCGGGCCTGTGGGCCAAGCGGTCGGCCCGTAGCCTGATGATGCCTGCCTAGTCGGCGGCGGCCCGATGCCGCGTTGACGGCGCCGACCGGGCAGGCACCGGGCACCCGTCCTACCGGAGAGCGGTGACACTGGCCGCCGCGCCTGGCCGGCGGCGGTTGCGTCCCTACCGGCTTCGACCCGCCCGTGTGGCGGGAGGCGCTGGATGCCCCTGCCTGTGCCGTCCCACCGTGCGGAACGCCCCCGCCGCAGACGGCTTGCCCCCGGCTTGGCTGGTGTGGGCTGGCTCGGTGATGGATATCGCCTTGATCAGTGCGGGCCAGATGTACCGGCACTACCTGCGGCATGTCGTGACCGGCGACACCACGCGCCCGGCAGGAATGGGCCTGCGGGCGGCGCAGGTGGGGGCGGGGGTGCCGGCGGGGCGCTGGACCGGCCGGGGCCTTGCCGCCCTGGGTTTGGTGCCAGGCGGGATAGTGACGGAGCCGCAGCTTCGCCGGTTGTTCGGGCAGGCCCGGCACCCCGACGCCGATGCACTCGAAGCCGCCCGGCTCGCGGCCGGTGACCCGCCCGCGGTGGCGCGGCGGGCGGGGGCGCTGGGCCGGGCGGTGAAGCGCACGGGCGTGGATCTGGTGTTCCGGCCGCCCGGGTCGGTGCAGGTGCTGTGGGCGCTGGGGGATGAGGTGACGCGGCGGCTGATCGAGGCTGCTGTCGACTGCGCGATCGAACCGGTCCTGGACGAGGTCGAACGCGACGCGGCGGTGCGGTGGGGAAAGGCCGGGGCTCACCAGGCGCATCCTCCCGGAGGCCTGGTCGCGGCTGCGTTCCGGCACTACACCTCGCGGGCGGGCACCCCGTTGCTGCATGTTCATCTGCTGGTGTCGGTCAAGTGCCGTCGCCCGGACGGCGCGTGGGGATCGGCCCACACCCCGGTGTTCTTTGAGAACACCGTCGCCTGGTCGGCGCTGTTCAACGAACTGGTGATGACCGAGGTCTGTCAGGCGTTGGGGCTGGCGACCGAGCCCCGCACCGTCACGCCAGGGCGCAGGCCGGTGATGGAACTCGCTGGCATTCCCCATGGGCTGATCCACTGGATGACTGTGCGCGGCCGGGACATCGATGAGCGCCGGACCGAGCTGGAACGCGACTACCTCACCACCACCACCGCCACCACCGCCGCCATCGAAGCGGACGATGGAACGCCCGCGTGCCGTCCCGTGGTGACGGAAGCGACCCGTACCGCGCTGAACCGGATTGCCGCACGGCAGACCCGCCCGCCCAAGCCACCAAGCGCAGCCGCTGCACCGCCTGCGGGCCCGCTGGCGGGCCGATGCGGTACGCCGCTTCGGCGCGGCCCTCATCGACGGCCTGCTGGCCCGGGCCCGTGCCGCCGCAGCGGTCATCCGCGCCCGCCTGCACGGCGTTGTTGTGGACGTGTCTGCGGCGGCCGGGTACGTCACCGGGGTCGTGGCGGTGATGAAGCGGGCCCGGTTCCGCCGCCGGCACCTGCTGGCCGAAGCCCGCCGCCACCTCGCCCACACCCTCCATGGCAAGTCCCGCGCCCCGGGCCTGGACCACCGCATCGTGCAGGAAGCCCTCACTGTCCACTGCCGGGAACTCACCGCCCCCGACACTCCTGCCGACCGGTAAGTAGCGGCTACTCACCGCCTCTACCGCACCCGCGTTCCGCTGCCGCCGGAACTCACCGCCCTCGAGGAACAGACGAACCTACTCACCGATCCGGACGGGATACCACGCCTGCCACTGCGCTACGGCCACGCCGTACGGGCCGGCCTGTGGCTGCAGAGCGAGCTGCCTCTGCCGGTCAGCCCGCTCGCCAGAGGACGCTGCAGACAAGAAGTCGGCGTTCAAGACCGTCGCGAATTGAACTCTTTGCGCAGGTCACAGGGCTGAACAACGCCGCAGCGCGACTCAGTGCCTGTTCCATATCTCCGGTTCTGGGTGACGCTGGTGCTGAGCCTGGGCCAGCGTTACGGTGCCGGGCGGCCCGGAGGGCGGGTGTGTGGGGGCTGTAGTGAACGGCTGAGGCCGGGAGCGAGTCCGCCACTATCTACCTCACCGGACTCCACATCGCCGCCGTCTTCATGGCTCTACGATCTTCGTATGAGCGAATGGAGCCTGGCAGGCGAAGAGCTGTCGACCGCCCGACTATCACTGCGGCGTCCGACCGAAGCCGACATCGATGCAATCTTCGCGATCCACAGTGACCCCGCAACCTGCCTGCACAATCCCTCTGACGCCCTCGCTCGGCCCGAAGAGGCCGAGGAGCTCTATCGGCGCTGGAACAACCGATGGCAGAGCTGCGGATACGGGTACTGGGTTGTCCGACGCCACAACTCTGCCCGGCAATTGGGGTTCTGCGGGGTCAAGCCCATGGACCTGAATGGCATGAAGGTTCTCAACCTCTTCTACCGTTTCGCCGCCTCGGCATGGGGTCAGGGCTTCGCCAGCGAGGCGGCGACCGCAGTGACCGACTGGGTATCGCGCCACGTTACCGACCTCCCGCTGATCGCCCGAGTCCGACCGGCTAACGCTGCCTCTCAGCGCGTGGCGGTACGTGCCGGCCTGATGCGGGCAGAACATCTCGACGGCCCCGGATACGACGGCTTCGACTGGATCTACGCAGCGAAACTGCCTGGCTGAGCGCACTCCGAGTGTGTGGTCCCTCGCCGAAGGCCGTTCAATGTTCCGAGCTGAGCCACGAGGTAGGCCGTCATCCGTTCTGCCGCGAGCGGTATCCGGCTAGGACGGGAAGCGTTAGCTGGCCGCTGCCTGCCGACCGGCTCGCGAAGGCATGCGCCGACGAATCAGGCCGCGGACGCTGCCGCGTCCTGGCCGCCTTCGACGACTGACCTGCGACAGGCTGAAGGTCGCCTTGTCTGTCGTTGCGCGCCTGGCGCACGTGCACCGCAACTGATCTACCGGCACGGCGAACTCCACGCCGCCGTACTGGCCCGCGCTGTGCAACCGTCGGCGGGCCCCTCGGGGCCCGAGGTCAGTCGCCGCTTCCTCCAGGCCGACCGGGCTAACCTCGCCGACGCACCCGCCCGGGCCAGCGGTTCGTCGAGCTCGAACAACGGCTGTCCCATGTCCTCGGTCAGGAGGCCTGGCAGGCTGCTGGGCTCGGAGCTTTCACGACGCCGACGCCCTCGATGAGGAGCTGACCCACCTCGAGCCGCAGGTTGCGGAGCTCAACTCGCGGCTTGGTGAACGCGACGAGGATCTGGCAGCCACTCGGGCCACCAACCGCGAGCTGATGTCTCAGCTCAACAGCACTCAGGCTTATGCCGGTGAAGCCGAGAACGGAAGTCACCGGGTCGTAGGCGAGGTCTGCCTGCGATTGAAGATCCTGTCGAGGTGGTACTGGAGTGCCGCGATGGCAGACTCCGGCGTGCGCTGTCCGACAAGGATGCTGGTGCCCATGGTTGCCGTCATGGCAAGCAGGCTGATCGCCTCAGTGCGAGCGTCGGCTCCAGCATCGGCTTGGCCCGCCTCCTGTGCCTGTCGGATCAGTTGGGTGAGGGCATTCTCGGCGGCGTCAGGGTTGTCGATGAACGGCTGGGCGGCGAGGGCCTCGTCGGTCACGGACAGGATCGAGTAGGAACTGTAGAGAAGGTGGAAGATTCGGCTCTCCTCGTCGGTCGGCAGCGAGGCCAGCAGCAGAGCCTCGATGGTCGCGCGGGGGCCCGGGTCTTGGCCGGCAGCGGCGAGGCGGGCGCCAACGCGGGCGGTGAAGCGGTCGGTCAGGTGTTGGAGGCCGTGGAAGAGCAGCTTTTCCTTGGTCTGGAAGTAGTACTGCACCAGGCGCAGTGAGACGCCCGCCTCGGCGGCGACGTCGCGCATGCCGACCGCGTGCAGGCCCTGCCGCCCTGCGACCTGGATGAGTGCTTCAGCGATCTGGGTGCGGCGTTCATCGTGGTCCACGCGCTTGGGCATCCGTGGGTGTCTCCGGCCGTGGTGGGGGTGGGTGGGATCCCTGTTCGCCGTCTGGGCCGGCTCGAGGGCTCCTTTCATGGTACCGCCGTATCACCAATATGATACGATCGTATCATAAAGAGCGGATCTCACGGAGGTGCCCATGCCCGAGAACACGCCCGGAACGCGCCGCGACATAGGGCGCTACGTCAACGACCAGTTGCGCGACCGCTACTTCGCCGCCTGCGACGTGCTTTACGCGAAGGGCGCACCGATCCGCTCCGAGACCGACGTGGAGACGAGCTTCGGGACGACTCACGTCTACCGGTACGGCCCCGCGGACCCGGCGGCCGAGTCCCGCACGCCGGTCGTCCTGATCCACGGCTCGGGCGGCTGCTCCGCGATGTGGTACCCCAACACAGCCGCGCTCAGCGCCGATCGCCCCGTCTATGCCCTTGACACCCCCGGCGACCCGGGCCGCAGCATCCACCGCGCGCCGATGTGGCAACCCGACCGGGCCGCCCAGTGGATGGACGAGGCCCTCGACGCCCTCGGCCTCGACAAGGTCCACCTCGTCGGCTCCTCCTACGGCGGCTGGCTCGTCATCAACCAGGTCCACCGCCGGCCCGAACGGCTCGTCTCCGTCACCGCCCTCGACCCGGGCGGGCTGGAGAAGGTGGGGCTCCGCTTCTTCGTCTGGATCTTCGCCAGCCTCTTCGCCACCTTCGCTCCCAAGCGGCTGCGCCCGGCTCTGGCCAAGTGGCTGGAACAGCCGGTCATATCCGATCCGGATCTGCGCGCCTGGATCCAGGCCGGCGTGAAGGCCTTCCGGATACGCCGTCCCGCTCCACTGCCGCTGTCCGACGCCGAGCTGGGCTCCATCCGGACGCCGTTCTACCTGATCATGGGTAAGCGCAGCCTGCTGGTGCACCCGAAGCGTCAGCTCGAACGCGTTCCTCGGGTGATTCCCGGCGCCCGCGCCGAGATCGTCGCCGCGACCGGACACGGGCCGCAGATCGACCACCCCGACCTCGTCAACGCCCGGATGTTGAGTTTCATGGAGGACGTCGACCCCCTCCACCCGGCGACGCCCCGGGACGTCACCGATGTGTAGCCGGTGAGACAACCGGAACCACTCGCGGGGCGTCAAAGGGGGACAGCAAAAACCTTGACCTCTCGACCGCTCGCCCCAGACAGAGAGCAGATGGCCCTCAGGGGCAGCTCATCATGCACCGTCAGGCCGGCCGTGAGGCCGAGTACGACTACTTCGACGCGACCCACTGGACCGACGAGTGGACCATGGGCGGCCAGACCGCCGCGGATCAGCATCTGGCACAGGCCGCTGGCTTCGCGAGGAGTTCCTTGTGCTGGGCTCGCCGCGGCGGTGTCCGGCGCCGCGGCGCTGGTCTGCCTCACCACCTGGACATACCGGCCGGTCAAGGGGTGGTCCAGGGGCATAGCGGACATGGCAGGCCGGTGGCGGGTCAGGCTGCGGTCAAGGGGTCGGTGTGCACGGTGGTGGTGCTGCGTGGGTGCTGGATGCGCGCGGCTGTAGACCCTGCCGTCTGTCCCGGCCGCTGTGCGGGCTGGAGGAATGAGTGTCGCCGTGTTGCCTGTACCTGCTTCGTTGTTCTGTTGGGCAGACCGGTCCCCTGGTGTAGCGGGAGGCGGGTCACCGCCCTTCGGCGGTGGCTGTGGCTGTGGGGGATCGGTCGGCTTGCCCGTGTTGGGCAAGCCGCCCCGGGTTCCTGTGGGGGCCGCTTGGGGACCTCCTTGGGTCCCCACTTGAGTGCCGCGTACCCGGGACGGAGGGAAAACCACTGGTCGGTCCGGGAATCCGTGCGCTTCCCGGACCGTCACAACCCTCTTGTTCCCTCTGTGTCAGTGGGGGAGGAGATCCTCGGGTTCCCGGGGGCCGGGTGCCCGCCGGGGACCTCCGGGGCCGGGTGGCCCGGTGGGTGGGGCGTCCGGCCGGGGGCCGGCCGCGCTGGAAGGGGGGCGGGGCTGATGGCGGGCAGACGGATCACGAATCCGGCGGGTTCGTCGAATGATCTGCGCGGTGATGTGCTGCGCGTGCTGGGTGTGTTGAAGGTCGCCACGACTGATCAGATCCAGCGGATCGCTGCACCGCACCTGTCGTTCCGGCACACGGACAAGGAGACCCCGGCCGAGCAGAAGACGGCCCGCACGGCCGCGCACGCCGGCGCGCTGTCGGATCTGCGCAGGCACGGCCTGTCCGAGAACGGCGGTACCACCAAGGGCGCCGAGACCTTGCGCAACCTGACCGTCACGGGCCTGGAAGCCGCCTCCCACGAACTACGCCGCCCGCTGTCGGAGATGGGCGGCCCGGCCCGCGGCGCGGGCAGCAGCGGAGCCGCACACGCCCTGTCCGTCAACGAGACCGTCATCGCCCTGCTCCGCCCGAAACCGGACCTGACCCGGCTCACGGGCGAGCCGCCCGAAGCGCTCACGGCGGCCCGCGCCGCCGTCGCTGCGCCGGGCGGGATCGGCAGCCTCGCCTCCTACGCCACCGAGGTCCCGCTGCCGGCGAACGGGGTCGTGGAACGTGCCGGGCCGGGGCGGCGTCCAGGCCGACATCGTGGTGACCGCCCGGCAGGACGGGGTGCCGTTGCTGTTCGTCGAGGTCGACAACTGCCACGAGAGCGAGGAGGAACTTGCGGACAAGCTGGAGAAGTACGCGCGGTTCTTCCAACGGCAGGTGAAGGACACCGACGGCCAGGAGCGGCCGATGTGGCGGACCCGCTGGCCGGCCCCGGACGGCCAACTCGGGTACGACGTGCCGCACCCGCCGGTGCTGCTGGTCTTCCACCGCGTCGGCGACCGCAACCCGGACCGCACCGTCCCCCGCCTGGCCGACCTGACACGTCACCTGTGGCAGGGCCAGTGGGATCGCGACGGCTATCACCGGTACGACCAGAAGATCCCCATCATCGCGACCGGGCTGAACAACCTGCGCAAGCACGGCCCGGCCGGAGCCGTCTTCCAGCGCTTCGGCCGGACCGACATGCAGACCCTCACCGACGCCATCGGCAACCCCCGCAAAGACGCCGCCCACGCCCGCGCCCGCGCGGCGCAAATCGCCCGTCAGGCCGCGTACGAGGCCGAACAGCAACGCAAGGCCGAGCAGAGAGCAGCCAAACGCGAAGCCAAACGCCCGGCCTGCGCGGAATGCGGAGACAAGTTCCCCGACGACCGCTGGGAAGCGGCCGACAACTACCCCAAGGCCACGTCCAGGTGGCATCCGACGCTGTGCGAGAACTGCGAAAGCCACGCCAGGGTCGCCGCGCTCCAGGCCGAGCAGGCCGAACGCGAACGCCGCGAGCAGGAAGAGGCGGCAGCCGCCGCCGAAGCCGCGCGCAGGGCCGGCGGCTGGCTTGCCCGTTTCCGGAGCTGACCTGCGGGCAAGCCGAGCGTGCACGTGGGCAAGCCCCTGCCGGGGCGGCTTGCCCGCCACCCGGGACCCTGCTCGGGTGGCGGGCCCTAATGCTGTCCTAAGGTTCGACGTCGCCCGGGTTGCGGGCACTGCTTGGCGCGGGTAGCTCCCACGGTGGTCTGGACGGTGGCTTGGAGGGTAACCGCCACCGGTGCACCGAGCGGTGCGCCGAAGGTAGCAACGCCCGTCTCCGCAGCCCTGGCGCTGTTGCTGGTCGGGCGGGGAGGGCAAGCCGGTACGGGACGGCGACACCTCCTTCCGGTAATAGTCTGGGAGAGGTCTGGGCTCCAAAAGGGCTGGCCGGTGTGCCGGGTGCGGGCCGCGGTGGAGTGCGGGCACTCCCGGTCAGGTGGCCACGCCGCTCCACGGGCGCACGACCGCGGGGTGGGGCTCGCCGTCACCGAGGGCCAGGAGCCGCCATCCGTGCGGGGCGACGTCCGCATCGGTGGCGGTGGCGGTGTTGGCGAGGACTTCGAACACCGCCCCGCACAGCTCTTGCCGGGACAGGCCGCTGTGCAGGATCCGCAATTCCGTGAGCACTGGTTCATGCGGGAACGTCAGAATCCGGATGGGTGAGCAGTGGCCATGTCGGTCGATCATGAGCAATCAGGCTCAGTCCGAGGGCAGGCGAAAGCCGATTGGGGCGATCCGGGTCGGTGCCGTACAGTTCACCGTGCCGACGCGGGGTGGAGCAGCTCGGTAGCTCGCTGGGCTCATAACCCAGAGGTCGCAGGTTCAAATCCTGTCCCCGCTACTCAGACATGAAGGCCCGGTATCCACCGGGCCTTCACTGCGTGTGGGCCGGTTCGAACCTGGTTCTTGGCGAATTAGGGCACCGAGGTCGCAGAAGGCGTCAACGTACTGGGCTGCACTGAAGTTGTACGTCGCCTCGGCAATCTGCCCCCGCGACCCGGGGCAGGTCGTTGAGTCAGTGCTCATGATCACCCGGATGTGCTCGGACGGTGCCCATGATCAGCCAACGGTGCTCACGGAAGCGCGGATCCTGCAACGCTGATCTCCATCAGGGCGAAGGTGTCCACGGGCGCGGTGATCTGGCCGTGAGCCCACGCGTTCAGCGCCACATGCGTGGTGAGTCGGCCGACGCGCACGATGCGGGCCAGCGTGAGGCGGTACTCCGCCATAGACATCCCCCGGATCACTCCCACGAATGTCACCCTCCGTCGTCTTGCGGCAACAGGCAATCCCCGGTCCTGGCATCTGCCCTGGTGAGCCACCGGACGCCCCGGTGAAGAACGGCACCCGAGGGCCGTACCGGCGGGTTGGGACGTGTACCGCATGGGTGGCGGCAGGGTGGGGTGGCCGGGGGGTCGTGGACCGGTCCGCCGGGGCCGACGCCTCGCACTCTGTCCGCGTTGCTGTCGGGGTCGACTACCTCACCGTCCAGACCCAAAAATCTGTGTTGGCCGGAGTAGACATTGAGCAGTGGCGTGGTTATTGTTTCTCCCGTAGCCCAGAGAGACAGCAGGGCCTGGCAGGGACGAACTGCCGGCAGCAGTATCCGCAGTACAGCTGGTTGCAGTGCGCAGGACGGTGCGGCGGTGGAGTTCCGGAGCCAGAGCGGTTGCAGGACGGCGACGGGGCTGACGGCCGGACCGGGTGGCCCGCAGTGATGAGGGGCCGCCGTGAGTAGTACCTGTAGGTGCAGTGCGCAGTGCCCAGCAGTGAAGTCAGTGAGCGGTACCTCGGTGAAGGCGTCGGCTGCGGACGCGCGCGCCGGGAGGTTCGGCAGTGGGGTTCTAAGCCAGAGCAGACGCAGGACGGGCGACGGGGCTGGCTGCCGGAAAGTGGCGCTGTGGCAGGTCACTGAGCAGTTCGCATCACCAGCAGTACGCAGGAGAGCAGTACCAGCAGTTGCAGTCCCTCCTGTTTGGCAAGCAGTTGATCATCGAGGGAAGAACGGAGGAGCGAAGCGCCATCAGGATCGCCCGGGCGGACATCGTGAGCCCGGGTACCGCAGGACATCGTTAGTGAGGTGGTCTCCGGTCACGCATCCGCGATCCCCGCGCCCCCGACTGCATGTCGGTTGGGTGGGCGGAAACAGAAGGCCGGTGTACTTCTAGGGCCGGCAGATGGTGTGGCAGTTCCTTCGGGGCCCTGGTGCCATATGGCACCAGGGCCCCTCAGTGCGGTTTCCCAGAGAGGTGCAATGACAGCAGACGACTCGTTCGGCCGTCTCGATGACGACGACTACCCCGCCTACACGATGGGCCGGGCCGCTGAGATGCTCGGCACCACGCAGGGTTTCCTGCGCGCCATCGGCGAAGCCCAGCTGATCACCCCGCTCCGCTCCGAGGGTGGACATCGCCGCTATTCCCGCTACCAGTTGCGGATAGCGGCCCGCGCCCGGGAGCTCGTCGACCACGGGACGCCCATCGAGGCGGCCTGCCGCATCGTCATCCTTGAGGACCAGCTCGCAGAAGCCCAGCGCATCAACGCCGAACACCGCCGCGCCGCAGCCCGGCAGGCGGCCGACATCTGACGCGCACATGAGGTTCTCCAGGTCATCAAGGCCCTGATGCCTTCGATGTGCCCGCCCCACGGCGGGCGGCGAAGCCGCCCCGGGCCGTTGACCTACAGTCCGGGTCGACGTGACGGGCCGCATTCTTCCGCCGACTCCAGGATATGAGCGCATGATCGCCGAAGAGATTCAGCCGCCGTCACACGGGCGGGAGTCCCAGCCTCACCCCGGCACCACGCCCGACGCCCTGCGCACTCCCGCACTCAACGCGCCTGTTGGCACACCCGGCCGGCTGACTGCCGGGCAGAGCGCCGCCGGCCCGGCAGGTGGGGTGGAGCGGGCGGCGGCTGCGCTGAAGCCGAGGATGCGCGGGTGGCTGCACGCGGGCGTGTTCCCTCTCGCGCTGGTCGGCGGCATCGTGCTGATCGCCGTTTCGCGGTCGGGTGCGGCGGTGGCTGCTTGCTCGGTGTATGCGCTGTCGGCGTGCCTGCTGTTCGGTACCAGCGCGGTCTACCACCGGGGGAGCTGGGGTCCGCGTGGGGAGGCGGTCCTGCGGCGGCTGGACCACGCGAACATTTTCCTGATCATTGCCGGTACGTACACCCCGTTGGCGGTGCTGCTGCTGCCCTGGGGCCGGCAGCTGGTGCTGCTGGCCGTGGTGTGGGCAGGCGCCTTGGCCGGCATCGCCTTCCGCATGCTGTGGATCGGGGCTCCCCGGTGGCTGTACACCCCGTGCTACCTGGTGCTGGGCTGGGTGGCCGTCTTCTACCTGCCCGACTTCGCGCGCACCGGGGGCAGCGCGGTGCTCGTACTTGTCATCGCCGGTGGTCTGCTCTACACGGCGGGCGCCGTGGTGTACGGACTCAAGCGCCCCGACCCGTCACCGGCCTGGTTCGGCTTCCACGAGGTCTTCCACGCCTTTACCATCGCCGCCTTCACTGCGCACTACACGGCCATCGTCCTGGCAGCCACATGACTGACTTGGCGGGGCCGAGTTCCCGGCATCTCCTGCCGTGCTCAGCCACCCGAGGCGGGGGTGGATCAGGGGTGCAGCAGAGATGATCCTTCGAGTGGTGAACGGCAACCGTCTTCCTTGATCTGCGCTCCCGATGGGCCAGTATCTATTGCCGTCAGGGGAGGGTTTGGCGCGTGATGCGGGGAGAATTCTGCCCGCAATGAACGGAAGGAAGTTATTCAGCGTACGCGGGCCGCCACGGCGTGCTACTGTCGATCCCAGTTGCAGTTTTGGTACCCAAAAAACTTCAAGCGTCTCCCGCTGGCCATGTGCCGAACGGAAGCGCTTTGTATTTCCGGTCATTTTCCGGGCAGGGCATCATCGCGGCGACACGGCGTCCGTACGGTACGGATTCCGGTGTACTGCCCAAAGGAGATATGAAATGACTGCTGGCACCGTGAAGTGGTTCAACGCGGAAAAGGGTTTCGGCTTCATCGAGCAGGATGGTGGCGGCGCTGACGTGTTCGCCCACTTCTCGAACATCGCCGCCCAGGGCTTCCGCGAGCTGCAGGAGGGCCAGAAGGTCACCTTCGACATCGCGCAGGGCCAGAAGGGCCCGACGGCCGAGAACATCGTGTCCGTCTGACGCTGACGTGTAATACGTAGCTGGGGCCCGCATCCCTCGGGGTGCGGGCCCCAGCTGCATATATTTCCGCAGTGATTGCACCTGCGGGAACATGATAGTGAGGGGACGCGACCTCTTCGGGGCCGTACCCGTCGATGCGCCGGATTGAACCCCCGCGTGCCATCACGAAATTTCGCTTACGCCGACACGGATTTCCCGTGATCCCCGTTCGCTTTCGCATTCCATTCGGCTCGTTCTTGTGATTCCCCGCGCTGCTCTCCCGCTGCGGGAATTCCTTGATACGTGCCGTATCAAGGAAGGTTCTCAATGAACCCCACACGTACGAACGACCGCTCCTCCCGCTCCCGCCGCCGCACCGGCGGCCCTGCTTTCGGTTCCGCCGCTGGTTCGGTTCGGGGCAGCCGCTTCGGCCCGTCCGCCCCGAGCCGTTCCGGGGGTCCGAGCCGCTCGGGCGGCTACGGCCGCCGGCCCGCAGCCATCCCGGGCGAGTTCGCCCTGCCGAAAACGATCACTCCCGCACTGGTCGCCGTCGAGGCGTTCGCCGACCTCGACATGCCCCGGGAGCTGCTGGCCGCGCTCACCGCGCAGGGCGTGGCGGTGCCGTTCCCGATCCAGGGCGCGACCCTGCCGAACACCCTCGCGGGCCGTGACGTCCTGGGCCGCGGCCGGACCGGCTCCGGCAAGACCCTCGCCTTCGGCCTGGCCCTACTGGCCCGAACCGCCGGACAGCGCGCCGAACCCCGCCAGCCGCTGGCCCTGATTCTGGTCCCCACCCGGGAACTTGCTCAGCAGGTGACCGATGCCCTCACCCCCTACGCCAGAGCGGTGAAGTTGCGTCTGGCCACCGTCGTCGGCGGGATGTCGATCGGCAAGCAGGCGGGTGCGCTGCGGGGTGGCACCGAAGTCGTCGTGGCCACCCCAGGACGGCTCAAGGACCTCATCGACCGCGGCGACTGCCGGCTGAACCAGGTCGCGATCACCGTCCTCGACGAGGCCGACCAAATGGCCGACATGGGCTTCATGCCGCAGGTCACCGCACTCCTGGACCAGGTACGCCCCGAGGGCCAGCGGATGTTGTTCTCCGCGACCTTGGACCGCAACGTCGACCTCCTGGTCCGCCGCTACCTCACCGACCCCGTCGTTCACTCCGTGGACCCGTCCGCAGGTGCGGTCACCACGATGGAACACCACGTCCTGCACGTGCACGGCGCCGACAAGCACCGGATGACGACGCAGATCGCGGCGCGCGAGGGCCGGGTGATCATGTTCCTGGACACCAAGCACGCGGTGGACCGGCTCACCCAGGACCTCCTCAACAGCGGAGTACGGGCGGCCGCCCTGCACGGCGGGAAGTCACAGCCGCAGCGCACCCGCACCCTCGCCCAGTTCAAGACCGGGCACGTCACCGTGCTGGTCGCCACGAACGTCGCGGCCCGCGGCATCCACGTCGACAACCTTGACCTCGTCGTCAACGTGGACCCGCCGACCGACCACAAGGACTACCTCCACCGCGGCGGCCGCACCGCCCGCGCGGGCGAGTCCGGCAGCGTCGTCACCCTGGTCACCCCCCACCAGCGCCGCGACATGACCCGCCTCATGGCCGCCGCCGGCATCGTGCCCCAGACCACCCAGGTCCGCTCCGGCGATGAAGCCCTCAACCGGATCACCGGCGCCCAGACCCCCTCCGGCATCCCCGTCACCATCACCGCGCCGGCGCCCGAGCGGCGCAAGCGCAGTGCGGCCTCCCGCGGTCGACGCAGTCCCGCTTCGGGTGCCCGCCGCGTAAGCGTGCGGCAGTCCGCCTTTGACGCGGCGGCCTGAGCACCACGTGATCAGGAAACTGACCCATCTCTGCAGGAGGCACCTTTTGACGCTGGTCCAGATGCAGCCCCGCTCGGCGAGTGCCACCCCCGTGCACAAGACGGTGGCCGACGCCATGGACACCGCCGGACCGCAGGTCTGTGACGACATGACCGTCGAGGTGGCCCTGTCCGTCATGGCCAGTGCCCGCGTCGGGCACCTGCTCATCTGCGACAACGACGGCCTGTGCACCGGACTGGTCACCCAGGCCCAGCTCACCGCCGTTCGTGACAGCTCCGCCTACACCGACCGGGTCCAGCTGCGCGACATCCTCGGCGACCGCGGGCCGTTCACCTCGCCCGTGACCACGATGGCCGAAGCCGAGCACGCCATGCGCTACCGCCGGCTCGATGCCCTGCCTGTTGTCGACGAACAAGGCAGCGCTCTCGGCGTCCTCGCCCTTGCCCGCTGAACCGCCCCACCGCGGCAGAACCATCCCCTCCTTCTCCCTGTGAGGCATCATGCGCTGTGTCATCGCCCGCTTCCCCTTCGACCTCACCAAGACCGGCGTCCTGCAATCCATGACGGGCATCAAGCCCGAGCCGGTCACTGGCGAGTCCGTGACCATCGGCCGCCGCACCTACCCCGTCAAACAGGTCGGCCAGGTCATCACACGCCAAGACCGCCGCGATTTCAGCGCGGGCGAGGTCCTGCGGGCCATGACCCAGCTCGGCTTCACCTGCCGCGGCCTTCCCCAGACGGCCGCACCCACGCGCGCCCTCAGCCCGCTCCAGCAGGCTTCCGCGATGCTCGGCGCCCCTGCGGCCATCTGACCGACGAGCAGGCGCGAGCGGCTGTGCGGCCGTGTGCCGCCTCGTGTCAGTAGCCAGGCGGGGTCGGCTGCCTGGTGTCAGCAGGCCGTTCCCGACCCCCTACAGAGGCCGGCTCCGGCCCCTCTTCCTTCCCTCTCTCCCTGTGAGGCATCATGCGCTGTGTCATCGCCCGCTTTCCGTTCGACCTGACCAAGAACGGCGTGCTGGAGACGATGAAGGGCATCAAGCCCGAGCCGGTCACTGGCGACTCCGTGATCGTCGGGCGCCGCCACTACCCCGCCAAGCAGGTCGGCCAGGTCGTCACTCGTCAAGACCCCCGCGACGTCAGCGCGGGCGAGGTCCTGCGGGCCATGACCCAGCTCGGCTTCACCTGCCGCACCCTTCCCAAGGCCGCGACGCGAGGATCGTCGATCCGCTCCAGCGGGCTTCCGCGATGCTCGGCGCCCCATGTGCCCGCCTGACTCAGGAGCCCCCGATGAGGTTCTTACGCGCGAGTGAACGCCTCATGGAGCGCTGGGCAACGAATGTGCGGTGCTACCTGCTGCCGACCAAGCCGAAGCCGGGCGAGGTCGTGGCAATACTCCTGCGGCAGTGCGACGACAACGCCCTTATCTTCGGCCGGCAGCACATCGTCGTGCCCAATGCCTTCGTCATCGAACTGCCCCCGGATATCCACCGGCTGCTCTGCGACAGCCCCCTGCCCGTGGCACCCGCCCTCGTCCATCAGGTGTGCCGTCATGCCGCCGAACAGGGATACACCTTCGCCGGCCCGGTCGCCGTCGACCTACGCCCCGCTCCAGGTGACACGCCCGCCCGGTTCCGCGTCCACAGCCGCATCACCCCGGCGCGAGGGCGACCCTAGAGCGTGTCGTCAAACGATCTTGCCTGATACGTCGCCATGAACTGTCGGACGCCGAGTGGGAGTTCGTGCGGCCGCTGCTACCCCATGCCGAGACGGGGCGGAAACGGCTGGACGACCGGATGGTCCTGAACGAAATCGTGTGGAAGTTCCGGACCGGGTCCGCCTGGCGGGACGTGCCCGAGCGGTACGGGTCCTGGGCCACCTTGCACCCGGTTCCGCCGGTGGGCTGCCGACGGCACCTTCGACCGGATGCTGCGGGCCGCCCAGGCGAAGGCGGATGCGGCCGGGGCCGTCGACTGGATGGTGTCCGTCGACTCCACCATCGTGCGAGCCCACCAGCATGCCGCCGGGGCACGAAAAGGTGCCCCTATGGCCTTCGTCAAGCCGCGGTAGGGGTCGGCGGGTCGTAGAAGGTGCCGTCGCGGAGCATGGCGAAGAGCACGTCGATGCGGCGTCTGGCGAGGGCGATCAGGGCTGCGACGTGGTGTTTCCCCTCGCGGCGTTTTCTGTCGTAGTAGGCCCGTGACTCCGGTTGCGAGAGCGAGGCGAATGCGGCGAGGTGGAAGGCGCGTTTGAGCTGCTTGTTACCTCGCCGAGCGGGGTGTTCGCCGCGGATGGAGGAGCCGGAGGCGCGCGTGACCGGAGCCAGGCCGGCGTAGGCGGCCAGGTGTCCGGCCGTGGCGAAGCCACTGCCGTCGCCGACGTCGATGAGGATCCGGGCGGCGGTCCTGACCCCGATGCCAGGTATCGAGATCAGGACCGGGGAAAGAGGGTGAGCCCATAGCAGTTCCTCGATTCCGGGCTGCGAGGAGTCTGCGCTGGTCCACCAGGGAGCCGAGGCTGGAGACGAGATTGGGGATGATCAGTGCGGCGGCGTCGGTGCCGGGGACGACCACGGTCTGCTCGTCGAGCGCGGTAAAGATGTCCTCGACCAGGCGCTCGGCCATCCGCGGGGCCTTCGGCCGCAGCAGCGTGACCAGTTTGCGCCGCCCTGCCTTCCTCAGCAGGGCAGGAGAGTCGAAGCGCTCGAGGAGGGCGAGCACGGCAGGGTGGTCCAGGCGGGGGCCGCGGACCTTCTCAAGCGGCGGATGGATCTGTGTCCGCAGGTCCCTCAGGCGGTTCTTGGTCCGTGTCACCTCGGTGGCCAGGTCATCGTCGAACCCGGTCAGCATCTCCAGCTCGGCCACGGTCTCGTCAGCCGCCTCGATGGCCCGCAGCGTGTGCGGCATCGAACGGGCCGCGTCCGCGATGACATAGGCGTCGCGAGCGTCGGTCTTGGCCTCGCCGGGGTAGAGATCAGCGATCCGCCGCATCGTCAGGCCCGGCAGATAGGCGACACGACAGCCCGCGTCACGAGCCACCGCCAGAGGCAGTGCACCTATGGAAGCAGGCGGGTCCACCACCACCAGGACGGTGCCGTGCTTGGCCTGGAGCTTGGCAAAGACCTCGCGGAGCTTCGGCTCGGTGTTGGGCAGCCGCTTGTCGAAGGTCCTCTTCCTCTCCGGGGTGAGCGCCGTCGGCGGCGGGCGGTACGTACTCGAGCGCGGAGTGAAGACGTTCTTCGTTGTACCAGGTGACCCACTGGAAGGTCGCCCGCTCGACCTGGTCGAAGTCCCGCCACGGCCCTTGCATCTCGATCAGCTCGGCCTTGAAGGTGCCGTTCAGCGCCGGCCATAGCGTTATCGTACGAGTCGGCCACGGAGCCGACGGAGGCGGCGGCACCGATGTCGGCGAGCCGGTCGGTATACCGAATTGGCACGTATCGGGACCCGCGGTCGCTGTGATGAATGAGGCCGGAGCCTGCCTTGATCCGGCGTCTCCACAGAGCCATCTCCAGCGTAACCAGGGCAGTTCAGTCCTCATGTGGTTCGCGACCTGCCAGAGCCTCTTTATAGATGCCGAGGTCCTTCGCGACGTGGGCGATCGGGCGGCCGGTGATGCGGACCTCGCAGACCGCGCGCTCGCGGAGCTCGTCCGGGTATTTACGGTGCTGCCATGGTGCTGGTGGATCTCCTTCGCAGGGACCGCAACCCTGTCATCGGGGACTCCACCAATCTCAGTACAGCTCAGCATCCCCGGTTGTTGAGAGTAGTGCCGGGCTGTCTTTGACACCCGGGTTGTAGTCCATCGGGTGGAGGGTCCTCGTCTTGTGCGTGTTGTCCCTTTAGTCTGGGGGCAGCCGTCGAAGGGAGGCCGCCATGTCGGATAAGCCGATGGGCCCGCTGGGTACGGAGATGCGGGAGATCACATTCCCGGACCACTCCCGCGGGATCATCCTGGTGCAGGCGGGGACCCCACAGGACGAGGCCGATGAGATGGCCGCACGCGTGTGGGCCGAGCTGCCCAAAGGCTAGGGCCGTGAGGGAGTACCTGGAGAAGGCTGTCGAGGCGGCGTAGAGAGCCGGCAGCGACCGCCGCGTTTGCCTCTTCGCTCCCCGCCTGGGGTCATGGTTCTTGTCGGCGGCGGTGGTCTGCTTCCTGGAGGGCCCTCTTGTATGTTTCTGCGGCTTCTGGGGGTCGGCCTGCGCGGGCGCTGAGGTCGGCGGCCAGCAGCCTGTTGAGAGCACTGGGTTGGCGCTTTCGGCTGTACTCGAGCAGCAGGAGGGCTGTGAGCTCACCCTGGCGGAGATACAGATGCGTCAGGGAGTCGGACGCGCCGGAGACCAGCGCCCGGTGCACACGCTTTTCGTAGGCGCGTCTGTGCAGCTCGGCGAAACGGGTCTGAGGTTCCTCGAACAGGCAGGGCTGGGCGGGAAGGTAGGGGGCCAGGCTGTCCAACAAGAAGGGGAAGTCCTGGCCATCCTGACAGTAGTACGGCTGTTCCCTGCTGCCGGATCCGGCAGGGTCGAGGCGGAAACGGACGACGAAGGCCGTCACGAGCCGGGGCCGGGAGCGGGCCGGCCTGAGTTCCACCGGAGACCGGACAGGGCCCGACCACGGCAGGTCAGCGCACTACAACACCTCGCCGGGGGCTGGGTGCTGAGCTCCTGGCGCACGTCCCAGGCAGCGCAGCCGGACACCGGGCTGCCCGGATCCCGTGTCGTACGGTCTGATGTCGCGGTCGCCCACCGTCCGCAACGGATCTCACCGAACCCGGCGGTGCCGCCGGTACGGCCGGAAGATCTGAACCAATACCGGGAATTCAGGCCGCGACGAGCTCCTGCTCGCAGTCCGGCGTCGTGACCTTGGGCTTCTTGTTCGGCAGCGAGAGCCGGACAACCTTGTGCCACGCGGAGAACACCTGCTTGGGCAGCGGGCCGGTGACGTACTCCAGCTCGTACTTCTCGAACAGCGCGCGCACCTTCACCGCGACCTCGGCGTACCGGTTGCTCGGCAGGTCCGGGAACAGGTGGTGCTCGATCTGGTGCGACAGGTTGCCGGTCATGAAGTGCATGGCCTTGCTGCCGCTGATGTTTGCCGAGCCCATCATCTGGCGCAGGTACCACTGGCCGCGCGTCTCGCCCTTGATCGACCGGCGCTCGAAAACCTGTACGCCCTCGGGGAAGTGCCCGCACATGATCACCGAATGGGACCAGATGTTGCGGACCAGGTTCGCGGTGAATGTGGCGGTAAGCGTGGTGAGGAACGACGGACCTGACAGCAGCGGGTGGATCACGTAGTCCTTGAGCACCTGCTTACGGATCTTGCGGCCCACGGCCGTGGCCCGCGCGCGGAACTCCGGGCTCTTGCGGCGGCGCTTGTGCAGGTTCTTGCCGAGCTCCAGGTCGTACGCTGCGATGCCGTACTCGAAGAAGCAGGCGTTGATGAAGTTCCACAGCGGCTGGCCGAGGTGGAACGGGTGCCACTTTTGGTCCTCGTCGACGCGCATGATGCCGTAGCCGAGGTCGTTGTCCTTGCCGATCACGTTGGTGTACGTGTGGTGCAGCTCGTTGTGCGAGTGCTTCCACTGCTCGGACGGCGAGACGTGATCCCACTCCCAGGTGGTGGAGTGGATCTTCGGGTCTCGCATCCAGTCCCACTGGCCGTGCAGGACGTTGTGGCCGATCTCCATGTTGTCCATGATCTTCGCCACGGACAGCCCGGCGGTGCCGAGCAGCCACGCGGGCGGGAAGATCGAGAACAGCAGCACGCCTCTGCTGACCAGCTCGAGCTTGCGCTGCGCCGAGATGACCTTACGGATGTAGGCGGCGTCTTTCTCGCCGCGGCTGGCGATCACCTCGTCGCGGATCGCGTCCAGCTCACGGCCAAGCTCCTTGATCTGCTCCGCGGTCAGGTGGGCGGTGGGGTCGATGGCGGTCAAGGTGCTCCTACCGTTCGATGTCGCAGGGGCCCGCCGCGGCGGACACGCAGGTCTGGATGAGGACGCCCGGCTCGGCCTCGGTGATCTCGCCGGTGCGCAGGTCGCGGACGGCGCCCGCCTTGAGCGGCGTGATGCAGCCGAAGCAGATGCCCATGCGGCACCCGGAGGGCATGAGCACGCCGGCCTCCTCACCGATGTCCAGCAACGGCGTGGCGCTGTCCGCATCGACGGTCTTGCCGGTGGCGCTGAATGTGACCTCGCCGCCGTCGCCGGCGACGACGATGCTGGGGCGGAAGCGTTCGGTGTGCAGGCGCTCTTGTACGCCGTGCTCGGTCCAGTGCTCTTCGGCGGCGTCGAGCAGGCCCGCGGGCCCGCAAGCCCAGGTCTCGCGCTCGGACCAGTCGGGCACGAGTTCGTCGAGACGGGCGATGTCGAGCATGCCGTCTGTGTCGGTGTGCACCTCCCTGAGCCGCAGCTTCTTGTCCGCGACCAGGTCGTGCAGCTCCTTGCGGAAAATCACGTCTTGCGGCTGTGGCGCGCAGTGGACCATGACGACGTCGTCGAACTCGATGTCGCGCAGCATGCCCATCACGGGCGTGATGCCGCTGCCGGCCGTCAGGTAGAGCACCTTGTCGGGCTTGGCCTGCGGCAGCACGAAGTCACCGGTCGGCTGGTCGAGCTGGATCAGCGTGCCCGGTTTCGCTCTGCGGACCAGGTAGTTGCTGACCTTGCCGTCCGGGATCGCCTTCACGGTGATCGTGACGCGGCCGTCCTGGCGGTTTGTCGGCGAGGTGATGGAGTAGGCACGCCACAGGCGCACCCCGTCGACGTCGACCCCGATCCGCACGTACTGACCGGCTGTGTGACCGCGCCAGCCCCGTCCTGGCCTGATCACGATAGTCGCGGCGTCACCCGTCTCGGGGTGCACGGCCTCGATGCGCCCACGCAGGTCAGCGCCCGCACGCAGCGGGCTGACCAGGTCGAGGTAGTCCGACGGCAGCAGCGGCGTCGTGACCATCTCCAGCAGTTTCCACGCCCTGCTGCGGAGGGCTGCACTCGTCATGACTCCAGCTTGCTGCGCCTCAAGGCGTAAAGTCCTGACCGCAGGACGTGAATCTGGTCGGCTGAATTGTTCGCAGGGAACAAAACGTGAGCCATGCAATCAGGAGGGCCAGCGGACTGGCCCTGGATGAGACGACGGTCACCGCACTTCGGGCCGCGCTGAAGACCACCGCCGACGAGGTCGTCCAGGCGATCATCGACGAGGTCCCTTCCTACGCCAACGCCCTTTCGGGCAGCATGGGCGGCACCATCCGCCGAGCCGTCCGCACCGCCCTGGGGCACTACCTGGACCTCGCGAGCGGGAACGCCACAGGCGGCGACGCCGGTGACGCAGCCTACGAGTTGGGCCGCGGCGAGGTGCGCGACGGCCGTTCGATGGACGCCCTGCTCAGCGCCTACCGCGTCGGCGCCCGCGTGGCCTGGCGATGCCTGGCAGCGGGTGCCGTGTCCGCAGGTCTGCCCGCCGCCGAGGTCGCCAAGTTCGCCGAGCTGACCTTCGCCTACATCGACGAGCTCTCCGCCGCGAGCGCCGCGGGCCACGCTGACGAACTGGCTGCCCGGGGCAGGGCCCACGAGCGCCAGCTGGAACACCTGGCCCGCGACCTTCTCGCCGGCGCGAGCCCGGACGTGCTGCTGGCCTCTGTTCAACGGGCCGGGTGGCAGCCTCCGGTTTCGCTGACCGCGGTCCTGCTGCCTGCCGCGCAGTCCAGGCCTGCCTACCGCGCGCTCGACCCGAGCACCCTCGTCCTCGACGATCTGCCGGATGCCACCGGTGTGCTGCTCGTCCCGGATGCCGACCGATCACATCTCTTGCGGCAGCTAACCGGCCGCACCGCCGTGGTCGGCCCGGCCCGGCCATGGACTCGTGCGTCCGCCTCGTACGCACGAGCCGTACGCGCGCGCTCCCTCTCCTCTGATATTCGCGACACCGAGGACCACCTGCCCGAGCTGGTGCTGAGCGCCGACGTGGACGCGTTCGCAGACCTGCGTGTCCAAGCCCTCGCACCGTTGCGGACCTTGCCTGTCGCGACCGCACAGCGGCTGGAGGAGACGTTGCGGGCGTGGCTGCTGCACCAGGGCAGGCGGGACGAGGTGGCGGCGGCGTTGTTCGTCCACCCCCAGACAGTCCGGTACCGGATGTCGCAGCTGCGGGAGCTGTTTCCGGATCTCGCATCGCCACACCGGGTCCTTGAGCTGACTCTGGCGGTCGGTCTCCGGGTCAGCTGACCGTCCACGGCCGCGTCCGCGAGCGGTCCAGGAATCGTGCCTCGTTCTCGGTGCCATCAGCTGGCTCATGCGGCCCGTGGGAAGAGCGGTATGAGCCAGCTGAGACCGGGGGTTGATGCAAGGCCGGGTAGTTAACGTATTCGTGCTGGTGGCAATGGGTTCATGGGTTGCCCTGGCTGGTGTAGTTGGCGGGTCCGGTTTGGCGGATGAGTCCGTGGCGGGCCCATCATCCGCAAACAGAGCGGGCGCAACACCGGTGCGCGGCCCTTCGTTTGCCGTTGCGGCGGGGGTTGCGCTGTGCGTTGCGGCGCCGGTTGCGCGGGCCGTTGCGGCGTCCGTTGCGCACGCACCACCGACCGCCCCGCGTTTTCCCAGGTCACAGCCCATTTTACCGAAGCACGCGGTCCTGACTTCCCCTTGTGGGAGGGGGTAGGCGGGGTTTCCCTGCGCGGGCGCGCCCGCTCTCGCCCGTAGCGGGACCTGGCCCGGGGGGCCGCTGCGCGGGGCTGACGAGAAGCGGGGTGCGGCCCGGCGGGGCGGGCCGCGGTGGCGGTCCGCGGGCTTTCCGAACGGCACGAGGCTCCCGGGAACCACGGGGAGAGAGAACTGTGCGAGGACTGCGAAAGCCACGCGAGGGTCGCCGCGCTCCAGGCCGAGCGCGAAAGCCGCGGGACTCGACATCACCGGCGCCCGCTGGGGCCTTCCCGGGGCCGAAGCCGTCCTCCGGCTCCGCACTGTGGAAGGCGTGCGCGGCGGCGCAGACGTACTCGGCAACGTGAACGAAGTCCAGCAGGACGTGCACCGTGATCCCGCGCCGGTGGGTGCCTGGAGTCGCGGGCCTGAGCTTGGTCGAAGGCATCGGCGATGACCTGCTCGGGTGGGCGGACCAGGGATGCGGTCGGCCTCGGCGGCGATCAGGTCGAGCTGGTGGCGGGCTCCGTCGACCAGGACAATCCAGGGCCGCTCCTCGAACAGCGAACCCATCAGCAGCCCTCCAGCACCACTTGTTCTCCGCTTTCGGCCCTCTGCGAGCGGGGCGTTCGCCACTGCGGCCGCCGGGCGGGTAAATGCCTCGCCTGGCTGTGAGATGCCGGATCAGACTCGGCGAGGAGAAGGAGAGCAGGAAATGGCTGCGGGACGACCGGTCTCCGATCGTGTACCCGACCCTCTGCGAGGTAATGGCCCGGGCGCCGTGCCCGCCATCGTGACTGCCGCTTCACCCACCGGGCCGATTCCGGAGAAGGTCGAAGGGGCCCTACTTGGCGGAGTGCCCGGTCTGTGTTGCCCGGTAGCGCGACGGTGAGATCCCGTATCGGCTGGTGAAAGCCTGGCGCAGCGTCTCGGTCGAACCGAACCCGCACCGCGTGGCCACGCTTGCCAGCGGAAGCGCGGTGGACGCCAGCAGGTGAGCGGCCGCCTCGGTGCGGGCCTGGCGTACGAACCGGCCCGGCGGCTGCCCGAGGTGTTCCAGGAACAGCCGGGTGAGGTGGCGCGGGGTCACGCCCGCGCGGGCCGCCAACGCGGCCGCGTTCAAGTCGTGGTCCAGATGGCTCGTAATGTGTTCGATGAGCTGTCGGACCATGTCGTTCTTGGGTGCCGGGGCGGCGGTGAACAGGCTCATCTGGGCCTGGTTTCCCGGTCGCTGCAGGTAGGTGACCAGGTCCCGCGCCACCTGGCGGGCCAGCTCGGCGCCGTGATCATCCTCGATGAAGGCGAGGGTGAGATCCAGGGCGCTGGTGATGCCAGCCGCCGTGTAAACGTCTCCGTCGCGTATGTAGATGGGGCTGGAATCCACGGTGATCGCTGGGTGTTGTGCGGCGAGCTGGGATGCGTACCGCCAGTGCGTGGTGGCGCGGCGCCCGTCCAGCAGTCCGGTGGCGGCCAGGATACTGGCCCCGGTACACACCGAGGCCACGCGTCGGCTTTCCTTGGCCAGGCGGCGGACGTGGCCAACGAGCCGCGGGTCAGCGGCCGCCCGCTCGTGTCCCAGGCCGCCCGAGACGATCAACGTGTCGAGCGGACCGGTGAGTCGCTCGAGGGGCTGCTGACTCTGCAATGTCAGGCCCGAGCCACAGGTGATTGGGGTGCTACCCGGACTGGCCACACTCACGCGGTAGGGGAGGGCGGGGTTACGGATCCGATTCGCCATGGCCAGGCTCGTGGTCACGCAGGCGATGTCCAGCAGCTCGGCCGTGTCGTAGCCGACGATCACGATTAAGCGTTCGTCCACGCGGCGACCCTATGCCAAAGAGACCGGCACCCCAAGGTTCCAGACGTCTCATGGGGCGCCGCCTTCTCATGGAACCGGCCGGACCAACAGTGGAGCCATGACCGACACCATCGCTTCGGGAGGCCACCTGATGATCGGCTCCGCTCAGGACGACAAGACATCGGCCACGGCCGGCCGGGATGGTTCAGAGACCGCCACCTTCGGCTTTGTGAGCACGCTCAAGCACCGCTGGCCCACGTGGTTCGCTCTCGCGTTGGTGGTCGCCACGTTCGCGGACGGCCTCCCGGCCCTGGAGTTCCTGGCGTGGCTCCTCGTCGGCATGTCGGTCTGCTACCTGATCTTCGGGGCGTTGCGCGGGGAGCTCCGCAGGCCAGGCGTGCTCATGCTCCAGACGGCAGGGTTGCTCGGCTTCGGTGTCCTGGCCATGGTGGCGCTGGCGGTGGATCACAGCCTCGGCTGGTACGTCCTGGCCGCCGGCTGGCTCGGTCACGCAGCCTGGGACTTCGCCCACCACCGGGCCAAGATGGTTGTGCCTCGGGCGTGGGCGGAGTGGTGCTTCGTCGTCGACCTGCTCGGCGCTGCCGCGATGATCTTCATGTCGTAGCGCCGGGCGGCCTGACGACACACCGGCCGGGTACAGCCGTAGTCCGCACACGAAGCCTGACCGTGCCGCACCCGCCTGCGTGCGGGTCGGCGGGGCGCGGGGACCGCCACAGCTACAGCCACCGGCAAAGTCACGGAAGCGGGCATGGTCAAGGATTTTACGGTCCCGGCAGCACGTGGCCCCCAGGTCCATGCGTCCCTGGGGGGCCAAGCGGGGCTGTGCTTCGGATAGTTCAACGACGGAACCCTGCGGGCGTCACCCCACACGAATGGCCAAAGCCATGGGCGATCTGTCGGTTTCGGAGCAGTGGTTGCGAGAGACAGTTGATCGTTGGTGTGTTGTTGCTGGTAAATGGCTGTTTTTGCGGGGTGGGGCCACTGTCACGAGGGTGAGATCTGGCTCGGGGCGACTGCCATGCGGTGTTATCCAGCAGGTGAACATGCTGTTGTGGGCGCGAGAGATCGCAGCGAAGCCTCGTGTACACCGTGGCTGGCTCATGCAAGGTGCTGTCAGCTGCTCAGGGCGGCCTCGGCGTCGGCGACGGTGTCGAAGACCCGAAGGACGTGATCGGCTCCGGTGATCTCCAGGATCCGGCGCAACTGGTCCGGGACGTCGGTCAGGACCAGCACCGCCCCTGCGGCCTCCGCCTCACGGCGGGCCCAGCAGCACGTTCAGACCCGCCGAGTCACAGAACGACACACCGGCCAGGTTCAGCACGACGGCCCGCTCCGCTCGATCGATCACCTGCGTCAGCCGCCCGAGCAACTCTGGCTGCGAGACATAGTCCATGGTCCCGTGCACCCTCGCCACCAGGCAGGGGCCCGACTCGGTCACCTCGACCGAAAGAAGATCATTCACAACGCCTGCCCAACTGTCTCGCACGGGACCTGAAGAGGTACCGCCGAGAGGGGTGGCCCGGTACCGCTACGAGCGAGGCCAGGCCGCGGGAGTCGTCGGCGGCAGCGGGATCTCATCCAGCCTCAGCCAGCGCTCCTTGCCCTGGGCATCGGGCAGGCGGAACCGTACGTCCCGGGCTTCATCTGCCTCGTACGGGGCGTCCCCGACCGCCCGCAGCAGGGCCCGCAGTCTCGGGTAGGGCGCCTGCATCGCCCGCCCACGCACGCCCCGCCCTCACTGCGCAGAGCAGCCAGCGCCAGGGAAGCGACGTTCGCTCTGGTGGGCAAGCCCGTTCCCGGGGGCTTGCCCACGCTGCAGGCCGGCGGGCGCGTCCGCGGCGGCGGGTCGCCGCGACCGGCTCCTGGTGCTCCTGGCGGGGTGCCTGGACAGTGGGCTGGAGGGTGGTCTGGAGGGTGGTCTGGACGGTTGCGTGCAGGGGTGCACCGAGGGTGGCACCGAAGGTAGCCAGGCCCGTCTTCAGTGTGGTGGTGTTGCTGCTGGTCATGGCCGGTGGGCAAGCCGGTGCGGGACGGCGACACCTCCTCACCAGCGCGATAGCCGCAGGGGAGGGAGAGGTATCTGGTGTCGACCGCGGCGCGGGAACGGCCTCCGGTCAGGTGGTTACGCTGCTCCACGATCGCGGCACCGTGAGGCGGTGTTCGCCGTCACTGCGGGCCAGCAGGCGCCAGCCGTGCGGGTCGACGTCGGCGTCCGTGGCGGCGGCGCAGTTGGCCATGACCTCGAACATCGCCCCCGCCAGTTCCTGCCGGGCCAGGCCGCTGATCTGTGAGAGAGCGGAGCGTGGGCACGGGAACGGTGATCTGCCCGTGGGCCCATTCGTCCAGGACCGCGTGCGCGGTGACCGGCCCGGCGCGCACGATGCGGGCCAGCGTGAAGCGGTACGCCACCACCACGCGGTCACCCCCCTTTGATCACTCCCCCCGGGTGTCACCCTGCGTCGTCCGCTGGCCCATGTCAATGCCCGGCAGGGCACAGCGAACGTCCCCGCAGACCCCGGCACCATTCCTTGCAATATCCCTTGCGCTATCCCTTGCACTATCGCTTGCGCTATCGCTTGCACCCCGGTCTCGGGCCGCGACATTGCCTGCGCCATCACCTGCGGCAACGCCTGCGTCATTACCTGCGCCATCACCTGCGGCTTTGCTGGGACTCACCGGTCTGTTGCCGCAGCTCGCACCTGGTGGTGAGTGAGGCGTGTGGCTCTGACTTCCCCTGGAACCGCCCCTTGGATCCACGAACATGATGGAGAGGGCTGGTTCGTGGGGACCGCTTCCCCGCCGCTGGGCGGGGCGAGGGGGCGCCGCTGGCCCGGCGCCCGGGCCTGGGGTTGTGGCGGCCCCGGGGCGGGGCCGCGCGTGGGGGGCGGCGGCATTGCGGGCCGGGGGGCCGCTTGTGGCGTCGTGGCAGGGGTTGCGAGAGCCGTTGCGGCGGCCGTTGCAGCGGGCGTTGCGGCAGGGGTTGCGGCGGGCGTTGCGCACCCTCCGACGGGCGGCCTGTATCCGCCCTGGTCACGGGTGGTTTTGTGGGCGCCAGCCGGTCTGACTTCTCTTGTGTGGGGGTGTGGGCGTGGCGTAGCCGGCTCCCTGCGCGGGGGTGCGCCCGTCTCTCCGGCCGTCGTGGGGGCGGCCTGGGAGCCGCTGCGCTGGGCCGGTGGTGGGATGGCGGCCCGCAGAGAGCGGGCCGCAGGGACCTCACGACCGACCACACCTGAAATGGGATGCCGAACGAGTCGCCGGAGTTCGGCGGAACCGGTGGCCGCCGCTCCCGCGGTGGCGAGGGGCCCAAGGAGGCGGACGCTTCGCGTGTCAGTCAGTCACTTGTAGATCTTGCCGGGCTCGGCCTTGGACGGAGCGAGCAGCTGGGAGACGGTCACGAAGGTGTAGCCCTGCTTGCTGAGCGCCTCCAGGATGGAAGGCATGGCCGGCACGGTGCCCTTGTGCAGCGGGTGGAGCAGGATGATCCCGTCGCGGCCGGCGCCCTCGAGTACGCGCCTGGTGATCAGCGCGGTGTCATCCGTCTCGTAGTCCTTCGCGGTCACCGTCCACAGCACCTGCGCCATCCCCAGTTCTTTCGAGACCTTGGAGACGCGGTCGTCGGTGCGGCCCTGGGGCGGGCGCATCAGCATCGGCTCGCTGCCGGTGATGCCGGAGATGGCCCGTGCCGTGCGGCGCAGCTCGTCGCGGATCTGCGCATCAGAGACATCGGTCAGCACCGCGTGCGTCCAGGTGTGGTCCCCGATCTCGTGGCCGTCCTTGGCGATCCGCCGCACCACATCCGGGAACTTGTGGATGCGCCGGCCCTCAAGGAAGAACGTCGACGGCGCCTTGTACTCCTTCAGGAGGTCCATCAGCCGGTCGGTGGGTTCGCCCGGATTGCCGTCGAAGGTGAGCGCGATGCACTTGTCCTTCCGGCAGTCCACCTGCCCCGACGGTACGCGGGCTCCTGACGCGGCCCGGCCGCGTTCCTCGCCCGGGGAGAGCGTCTCCATCTTGTTCGCCTGGATGACCATGACGACGGTCACCGTCACGGCCGCCACCACGGCCAGGGTCAGGAGTATGAGCAGGCGAGGCCGCCTCTTCAGGATCTTCACTCGAAAGGAGAAGATTCCAGCGGTGGAGAGGTTGCCTAGCGACCTCGATTGTGAGGCAGGACACGTGGTGCAGCGCGTTTCAAGTGAGCTGCGGCGCCACCTCGGCTGCGATCCGCTCCAGCGCCTCCCCGACGTGCTCGGCCGCCGACAGTGGCGCTGGTGTGCCTCGCGCCGGGCGACGGCCCGCCACTGCGGCCTGCTCCAGACGGGCCACCTCGGCTTCCGCCTCCGCCAGTTCCTTGCCCAGCTACTCGAACCGGTCCGCCAGCACGACCCGCCGCCGAATCACCCACGTCAGCACCGCAGCCACCCGCCGCCCCCCTTTCCCGTCCCGTGAACTCCCTTGATTCCGTGCTCAGTAAACGGCACTGACGCCCTGTGGCCGCAGTTCCGGCGAATCGCTCCATGACCAGACGATCACCTGCTACCGATCACGCCACCGACCAGCATGAGCACCCCCACGACCGGCCACACCAGCCCCGTGACCTGCAAGTTCAGGATGAAACGATCTCACTGATTGCCCGCGCCCTTCACCGCACCGATAGCAGCCCCGACGAAGAAGACGTGAGCTGACAGCGTGGGCCCCCGGGCCATTGCCGACCCGGAGGCCCATGTGAGTGGGTGCGTTGGTGGCATTGGGCGGGCGTCAGCGGGGCGGGATGTCGGGTGCCTGGTCACGAGGTCGTTGCGGGCAGGTCTGCTGTCATGAAGTGACCAGGCGGCTGCTGTTTTCTGGCCAGTGTGAGGCGGGCCGGCTGTCATGGAGGTGGCTGCTCTCAGCCGGGTAAGCCCGGAGCGAGTCAGGCCCCGTCCCTGTCCAGGGACGGGGCCTATTCCCAGCGCACTCTTCCCCACCCCCGTGGGGGGCGGCGGCCCGGCGGACAGAAACCGGCCGCGACTGTCAGTGGCGGGATTCATACTGACTGATCAAGCCCGCGGTATGCGGATCAGACAGGGCAACGTGGCCCTTGGAGGGGAGTGCCATGCTGGTGACGTCCGTGGAGATCGAGGCGTTCCGCAACATCACGAACAAGCAGACCATGGCGGTCGACCCCGAGGTCACGTGCCTGATTGGCAAGAACGAGTCGGGCAAGACGACGGTTCTCAAGGCTCTGCATCGGCTGAACCCGGCCAACAACGCCGACGACTTCCATGTCACCACCGACTACCCACGGCGGGACTTGTCCAGGCACCGGCGCACGAAGGATCTCGACACGGTCGCTGCCGTGACGGCCGTCTTCAAGCTGGAAGATGCGGACTTCGACGCGATCGAGGAACTAGTCGGCGTACGGCCGCCGACGAAGGCGTACGTCAAGGCGTCCCGCCTGTACGACGGCAGCCTCCGAGCCGATGTGCACTGCGCCCTCGAGGACGTCCTGGCGGACGTCTTCGAAGAAGCCGGCGTCGACGAAGAGGACGACCAGAAGGCCATCACGGGGGACCACACGACCATCGAGGCCGTGAGCGCCGCGGCGAAGGCCCACGCCAAAGAAGTCGGCGCTGGCAAGAAGACGGCCCGGGTCAAGGCGATCGAGAAGGTCCCGGCCGAGCTGGACCGGCGCAAGCGGTACGTCGAAGGGAATTTTGACGATGAGGAGCAGGACCAGCTGATCGAGCTGCTCCCGAAGTTCTTCTACTTCTCCAACTACGAGATGCTCCCTGGTGACTGCGACCTCCACTCCCTCGCCGAACGCGCGAGGACCCGGCAGTGGGAGCGCGGGGACGAGACCATGATGTCCCTGCTCCGACTTGCAGGAGAGGGGCCGGAGGACTTCCTGGACGAGGACTACGCCAGCCGCAAGGCGGAGCTCCAGGCCGCTAGCCTGGACCTGAGCGCTCAGGTTTTCGAGTACTGGAAGCAGAACGAGGACCTCACGGTCGTCTTCGACACCGACCTCATACCCATGCCCCCGGACGTCAACGGCCAGCCGCAGCCCCACCACCGGCTGCTCAAGATCGAGCTACGCGATGACCGGCACGGCGGCGTGGAGACCAACTTCTCCACCCGTTCCACAGGCTTCCAGTGGTTCTTCTCCTTCCTCGCCGCGTTCAGTGCTTACCGCGACACCGATGAGCGCGTCGTTGTCCTGCTGGATGAACCGGGCACCAGCCTGCACGGGGAGGCGCAAGGCGACTTCCTGCGGTACGTCTACGGTGAGCTTGGGCCCAAGCAGCAGGTCCTTTACACCACCCACTCTCAGCACATGATCGACCCCACGCGGTACGAGACCATGCGCGCCATCCACGACCAGGCGACCCGCACAGACCCGAGCCTGGGCGTGGTCATCACTTCGGTCAGCCTGTCGGCCGATCCCAAGACGATCCTGCCGGTGGAAGCGGCACTCGGATACTCCGTGGCGCAGCACCTGTTCCTTGGAGCCGGACCCCTCCTGGCCGTGGAAGGCAGCAGCGACTTCGTCTTCCTCATGCGCATGTCCGATTACCTGGTCAGCCAGGGCCGCACCGGTCTCGACCCCCGGCTGGCCATCATTCCGGTCGGCGGCATCGGCAACATGCCAGCCTTCATCGCCGTCATGGGACGCCGACTGTCCGTCCGGGCGCTCATCGACGGAGCCGAGACCACCAAGGTGACCGCCAAGGTTCTCAGCGCTGCCGAGGCGGCCGAAGTCGACACGTCCCACATCACCGTCATCGGCCAGCTCGACGGGCTCCCGGACACGGCCGACATCGAGGACCTGTTCTCCGCCAAGGACTACCTCTGGCTCTACAACAAGGCGACCGAGGTGACTATCAACGAGGAAGACCTGATCACCCCCGATACGCCCCTCCCGATCCTCAAGCGCATCGGGATCGCCAGGGAACGTCAACACAAGCCCCGGGACTTCGACCACGTCGGACCCGCACACCAACTCACCCGGGACAAGGACGCTTTCTTCGCGCAGGTCGACGACGAGACCCTCGACCGCTTCGAGACGGTCTTCAAGAAGCTCACGGCCTGAACTGCAGACAGCACGAGACCCCGGGCGGCCATGACAGCCCGGGGTCTCGTGCGGGTCCGGCAGGTTTAACGCCCGCCGACGGCAGATCTCACGCCCACTCGACTCCGAGCTCGGCCAGCGCAGCCCGCTGCTGGGGGGTGAGCCGGTGTCGGCGGGTTTTGGTGTTGGAGATCCATACGCCCAGCCGGACAGCCACCGGCTCCGCCTCGCCTTGGACGGTGATGGGTTCGGTGTGTCCTCTGGGTACGGGCCGGCCTGCGCCTTCCCGTTCCACCCACTGCGTGAGTGCTGCCAGGCCGCGGTGGAACGCCTGTGACGCCTTGCCTGGGCCCTTCGCCGTAGCCTTGGCGGCCGGGGAGGGGGACGGCGCCTCAGCGGGCGTGACGCCCAGCTGGGACAGCCGTTGCTGCTGTTCGGGGCTGAGCTGCGCCCAGTCCCGCGATTGGCGGGCGATGAAGGCCCCAAGATCATCCCCATTGAAAGTGACACCGGGCTCGATACCAGCCACCGAATGGTCGGGCTCGGTCTCTGCCAGGTCCCGTAGTACGGCGTAGTGGCGTTGCCAGTCCAGGGGCCAGGGGCAGTCCCAGTCTTCATCGATCGCGGCCAGCTGTGCGGCGCGTGCCGCAGCCCGTTCGGGGTTTTTGCCGAGGCCGTCTTTGCGGCGGAGGTTGGCTAGGTGCTGCCCGATCGGCACGAGCGTCCCGTCGCTGTCGGCCCATACGGCGTCTTGTCTGGGTGCGAGGTGGCCGTGGGCGCGGTGGTAGGCGCGCAGGGTTGCGAGTTTGGTCTCCCAGGCCTGGTCGCCGGGTTCCCAGACCATGCCGGCCTCGTCGAGCAGCGTCGTGCGGTGTTCTTCGAGTTCCCCGGCCCGCAGCGTCCGGCGTTGCTGGTGGATCCAGCGTCCGAGGGGGAACCGGGTCACGCCCAGATCGACCTGCGTGTCATAGGGGACGGCATACAGGCCGGTGATGCCGTTTTCGGCCCGCCAGCGTCGTAGGGCTTGGTAGCCCTCGAGCCACACCAGGGACTCGGGTCGGTAGACGCGGGTGCGTAGGAACGCGGCGATGGTGGCGGGGTCGCGGGGGGTGGCGAAGTTCAGCAGTGCCGGCTCCATCGCGGCTTCCGTCTCCGTCCCGCGCTCCGTTCCGCCCTGGTCCTCGCCGGCGGTGCGGCCGTCGGCGTTGATGATGCGGCCTTCGGCGTCCCGTATCACGTGGATCGTGCGCGCTCCGCTGCTGCGGGCGCGGTTGGCGAGCTGCTCGACCAGGTGCTCTGAGTGTGAGCGGAGCCCTTGAAGGATGGCTACGAGAGGTGCGTATGAGGCGGAGGCGAGCATGTTGTCGGGGTCTTCGCCGGGTTGGAGGAAGACGGGCACGATGATCCGGGCGGTCTTTGTGGTGCCGTCGGGGTTGGGGCGCAGCGCCCGGCCGATGTTCTGGACGATCTCGACTTGGGAGCCGCGGGTGTCGGCGAAGCAGACGGCTTCGACGCCGCGTGTCCCGACGATGTCGACGCCTTCCCCGAGGACGCGGACGCTGGCGAGGAACGCCCGGTGGACCCGGCGCCCGTGGGCGTCGGTGCCGTTCGCGAACTGAGCGATGGCCTCGCGCCGCTCGGAGACCAGGTGGTCGCCGCACAGCCACTGCGCCCAGACCCGGCCTGGGGGCACGTGCCGGTGCGCCGGGAGTTCGCCGGCCTCGGCGCCGATCGGGGATGTTGGGCGGGCGTCCGCTTCGGCCAGCGCGTACGCCGGGATCTCGTCCTGATGCAGGGCGGCGGCGGTGGCCGGTAGTTTCGCGGCGAACGCTGCGGCTTCCTCGACCCGTTGGTGGAACGTCATGACCGTGGTGAGGTTCCGTTGCGCGGCGTGTTCCAGCAGTGCGGCCTGCAGCAAAGCGAGGCGCCGGCCCCGCACCGCTTCCTCGGATGCCCCCACGGTCCAGTCCGGGTCCTCGATCTCCAGGACGTCGATCTCGAAGCCGGCGAGGATGCCGCGTTCGATCGCCTCGGACAAGCCGAGTTCGTAGATCCACTTCCCGTAGGTCCCGGCCGGGTCGTCGCTCATGGAGGCGATCTCCAGCTCGGTCCCGCCCCTCCCCACCGGTGGGCGTGGCGCGGCCAGGATCCGCGGGGTCGCGGTCATGTACAGCCGGTACGCGACCGGGATGCGGGTGTTGTCGTGGATCGCCGCCCAGGGCCGGCCCATGTCCCCGGCCGTGCCGTGCGCCTCATCCACGACGGCCAGGTCAAACGAGGCCATCCGCTGCCCGTACAACCGTTCCCCGCCCACCAGAGCGGCCTCCAGCGGCCCGCGGACGCGCCCCTCGCCCGTCAGGTCGTCGATGTCGTCGCGGTCCACCAGCGAGGCGTACGTGGCCAGCACCACCACCGGCCCAGACCCCGCCCACAGCGCGAGCCGAACCGGATTCGTCGTCGCCCGCACCCCGAGCTGCTCCAGGACCTCGTCGCCCTCCAGCGAGCACACCGCGACCATCGGCCCGCGGTGCCCGACCCGGCGCCAGGCCTGCGCGGTCTGCACCAGCAGATCCAGCGTGGGCACCATGACCAGAATCCGGCCCTCCCGGAACAGATCCAGCGCGGCCACGGCGGCCGTGATCGTCTTCCCCGACCCCGTGGCAGACACCAGCGTGGCCCGCGCCCCCTCCACCGGAACAGCAGACCGTGCAGGAAATCCCACCCACTGCCGGATACGCGCATGCGCGTCCACCTGGTGCTCACGAAGCTGAATTCCAGGCATTCTCTCGTTTCTCCTGCAGTCTTTCCTACGACCTACCAAACGGACGGTCCAGAGCTGCCAGCAAGCGGCCCCATCATCCCGCACCACGGCTACGCCCCCGGGGGACCGGAACCGATAAACCGGCAGACCACCCCGGAAGGGGCGGCCTGACGCCGGACGCCCTCACCGTGTCCACATATGCTCACCCCCGCCTCCAACAACGAGACAGGAGGCGGCACAGGCGGGGGCAGGGGAGAAGCGCATGTGGGACGGGATCGAACTGTGGCTGCGCAAGGCCGGCGGTCCGCTGCTCCTGGGCGTGTTCGTGGCGGCCAACGCGGTGGCCCGTGAGCAGTGGTGGCTGCCATGGCGCGTGGTGGTTCTCCTCGTGGGTCTCGGGTCGGTGGTGGGGTGTGGGGTCGAGACGTGGAAACTGCTCCGCAGCCGGGTCCCGGCCAAGACGGCCCTGGACCGCCTGGAAGGAGTCGGGAGCGGGGAAAGACCGGGTCTGGGATCGGACGCGCCGCTCCCGGTCCAGGATGCCCTCACCACCCCTCCTCGCCCGGGCCGATAACGGCCTGCCCCACCAGACCGGCGAGGTGATGAGCCCGCTCGTCCTCGCCGCCACGGACATGGACGTACACCGCGTGCCCCACCGCCGGTTCATGCTCAGCGGTGGAGTTGATACACATCTGCACACCCGTCCGCGCATACTCCAAATCCAGCCCCAGCTCCGGCACAGCCGGCCAGTGCAGCCCCATCCACGCCAGCTGCTCACGCGCTTCAGGCGCGGCAAGGGGGAGGAAGCGGCCCAGGACGTCCTCCCCGGCGATCTCCTCCGCATCGAGCTCCCCGGGCAGCAGCCGCGCGACTACTTCCGGATCCTCGGGCAGCTCACCCGCCCGCAAGCGGGATTCACCGAAGGAACACCATGCCTCGGGGAAGAGCTCACGGGCTTTCAGAGTATCCGCAATATGTAGCAGTTCGGCGTCCACGAACACGTTCCCATCCCACTCTCCGCAGTGCACCAGAGCCGAAGCCACCGCCAAGGCCTGTCTCGCATCCAAGGTCCGGAAGACCGGATAGGCTACTGACACCCCCACAAAATTTCACCTCGCTCCAAGGCCTCCAAATAGAAGGCGAGCCCCCCCAGGGGGCATCACCTATTTCCCAACCCTACATGCTGCATCAAACCGATGCATTCGCGATCCACACAAGCCCCGCCATCGCGTAGCCAGCCGGGCCCGCGTCAGCGGGCCCTAACGGCACGAGGCGAAGCCGAGGGCCAGTCAGGGGAGCGAAGCGACCCTGACCTTGAGGACGCGTCAGCGTCCCCAAGGTGGGCTGAAGCGAAGCGGAAGCCCACCAAGGCCCGAAAGGGCCGGCCGAACAAAGTGAGGCCAGCCCCGCGCAGCGGGGCCCAACCCGCTGACGAAGTCAGCGGGTTCACGGACCGCGAAGCGGTCCCCACCGCCGAGCACCGCGAGGCGGCCAGCCCCCCGCGAAGCGGGGGGCTTTCGCTTGCACAGCGCGCAGCGCTGTGGTACCCGCTCCGCGGG
>NZ_KB892105.1:0-141238 GCF_000373665.1 Streptomyces sp. BoleA5 | reverse complement strand
GGCCACGCCGGCCAGCGCCCCGGCGAGATGTCCGGCGGCCAGCAGCAACGCGTGGCCATCGCCCGCGCCCTGGCCAACCGGCCCGCCCTGATCATCGCCGACGAACCCACCGGCCAACTCGACGCCGACACCGGCCGCGCCGTCATGGAACTCCTGCGCGCCGTCGTCCACAGCGAAGGCGTCACCGCCCTCGTCGCCACCCACGACCCCCAACTCCTCGCCCTCGCCGACCGCGTCCTGGAACTGCGCGACGGCCACATCCTCACCACCGACTGACACCTCCGCGCCGAGCGGCGGCGCGGTGCAGCGCCAGGCCGGACCAGCCGACCAGGACGAGACCCACCGCCGTGAACCCCGACCAGAACAGCAGCGGCCCGTGCCCGACGTCACGGCGGGCCACAACCCGCTCGGGACGGTCGGCCCGGTAGACGATCGGGAGCCGGTCCCCGTGGCCGGCCTGGCGGCGGTTGGTGCCCGGCGGCAGCGGGTGGGTGACCTCGGCGCCCGCCACGGTGAACGTCACCCACAGCCGGCCGTCGCCGCGGGCCTCGCGGACGGTTCCCACCGTGTGCACGCCGTGGCGCACGGACAGGGTGTCCCTGGCCGCCGCGGTCAGCAGCCACACACCCGCGACGAGGAACACCGCACCGGCCAGGAAGAGCGCCATGGGGTGGGCGGAACCCGTGACGGGACTCTCGCCGCAGCCGTGTTTCTGCCTTCGCCGGCCGTCTCGCACCGGTCCGTCACCTGCGCCCGCTGCCCCCATGACAGCAATTTACGGGAAGCACCAGGCCGTAGGGGAGAGGGAGTTCGGCCCTGCGCGACGAGGGCCGTACGAGCCCGTCCGCCGGTCCGGCCGACCAGGTCGCGCCGGCGGCGGTGACCCTCGGCCGGACCCCGTCTCGCCCGGCGGCACCGCGTGCTGCCGGTGCCGGCCCCGGACGCCGCGTCGGGGCCGGGTGGGGGCGCCTTGCCCGGATCGTGGTGTTACGTATAACGTTCGCGCATGTCCCGTATCGCCCTGGTCACTCTCGTCGTCCCCGACTACGACGAGGCCATCGCCTTCTACACCGGCGCCCTCGGTTTTGAGCTCGTCGAGGACGAGCCGCGCCCCGGTGGGAGCCGCTGGGTCGTCGTGCGCCCGGCCGGCGCCGCCGCCGGCAGCGGGCTGCTGCTCGCCCGCGCCAAGAACGACGCGGAACTCTCGCGGGTCGGCGACCAGACCGGGGGACGGGTCGGCTTCTTCCTGCACACCGAGGACTTCGCGGGCGACCACGCGCGGATGAGTGCCGCGGGGGTGACCTTCCTGGAGGAGCCCCGCCACGAGGCGTACGGCTCGGTCGTCGTCTTCCAGGACCCCTACGGGAACCGCTGGGACCTCCTCCAGCCCGCCGCCACCGCCCCCACCGACCACGACCAGGAGCGCACCGCGTGACCGCCCTCGACACCGACCTGATACGCCGGCTCCCCAAGGCCGTCCTCCACGACCACCTGGACGGCGGCCTGCGCCCGGCCACCCTGGTCGAACTGGCCGCCGGGATCGGCCACGCGCTGCCCGCCACCGACCCCGGAGAGCTGGCCGCCTGGTACTACGACGCGGCCAGCTCCGGCGACCTGGTCCGCTACATCGCCACCTTCGAGCACACCATCGCCGTGATGGGCACGCGCGAGGGCCTGCTGCGCGTCGCGGAGGAGTACGTGCTGGACCTCGCCGCCGACGGCGTCGTCTACGGGGAGGTGCGCTACGCCCCCGAGCTGCTGGTGCACCGCGGCCTCACCCTCGCCGAGGTCGTCGGGACCGTGCAGGAGGGCCTGGCCGCCGGCATGGCGAAGGCCGCCGCCGCGGGCACCCCGGTCCGCGTGGGGACCCTGCTGTGCGCGATGCGCATGACCGACCGCAGCCGCGAGGTGGCCGGCCTCGCCGTCGCCCACCGCGACGCGGGCGTCGTCGGCTTCGACATCGCGGGGGCCGAGGACGGCTTCCCGCCCGCCGACCACCTCGCCGCCTTCGAGTACCTGCGCCGCGAGAACATGCCCTTCACCATCCACGCGGGCGAGGCCCACGGCCTGCCCAGCATCCACCAGGCGGTGCAGGTCTGCGGCGCGCTGCGGATCGGCCACGGCGTCCGCCTCACCGAGGACATCGTGGACGGCAAGGTCGGCCGCCTCGCGGGCTGGATACGCGACCGCCGCATCGCGCTGGAGGTCTGCCCGACGTCCAACCTCCAGACGGGCGCCGCGGACTCCATCGCCGCGCACCCCATCACGCTCCTGCGCGACCTCGGCTTCCGCGTCACCCTCAACACCGACAACCGCCTGGTCTCGGCGACCACCATGACCCGGGAGATGGAACGGCTCGTCACCGAGGCGGGCTGGACGGCGGAGGACCTGCGCGAGGTCACCGTCAACGCGCTCAAGAGCGCCTTCCTCCCCTTCGACGAGCGGAACGCGATCATCCGCGACGTCGCCCTGCCGGGCTACGAGACGGTGCTCGGCGCGGGCCGCTGACCGACGATGGAGGTACCGGGCCGGCTCGGCTCCCGGCCCGGTACCCACGTGCGCCGACCGCGCCCGCGCCGTCCGGCGCGGGCCAGGTGCCATGCCGGAGGCGCCGATGGAGACGACCCCGTCCGGAGGACGGCCGCGCGGACGCGGCAACGTGTTCCTCGCCTTCGTCCCGTGGACTCCCTCAGGCGCGGCCCGTGCCGCGGTAGAGGTCGAGTTCGCCGTCGAGTTCGAGGGCGAGGACGGTGGCCCAGGGGTCCAGGGCGTCGGGGGAGGGGGCGTCGATCCAGGTGACCCCGGGGACCTCGTGGAGCCCGCCGGTCACGTGGTGGGCCAGTTCGGCGCCGCTGCCGACCACCGAGACGCGGCGGAGGCGGTTGCGCAGTCCGCGTACCGCGACCGCCTCGCGAGGGATGTCGAAGCACACCAGGTAGAGGGTGCGGCGGTCGGCGGACAGGGTGCTGGGGCCGTAGTGGTGCCCGGCCGGCAGGCCTGCGACGGTGCCGTACACGGCGTCGGCGTGGGCGCGGATCCAGTCGCCGAGACCCTCCAGGCGCGCGGTCTGCTCCGGCGTGATGGTGCCGTCCTCGCGGGGGCCGACGTCCAGCAGCAGGTTGCCGCCCGCGCCGATCGTCTCGGTGAAGTAGCGGACGAGCCGGCGCACCGACTTGTGGCGGTGGTCGTCGTGCCGGAAGCCCCAGGAGTCGTTGACGGTCAGGCACAGCTCCCACGGACCGGACGGCGGTTCGACGGGGATGCCCTGCTCGGGTGTGGCGTAGTCGCCGTGGCTGAGCATGCGCGCGTTGAGGACCGTCTCCGGGTTCCCGGCGAGGATCCGCGCGGCCAGGGCGTCCAGGCCCCACTGCTCCTCGCTGCGCTCCCACTCGCCGTCGAACCACAGCAGGTCGGGGCGGAAACGGTCGACCAGCTCCCCGACCTGCGCGTCGCGGTAGGCGAGGTACCGCTTCCAGGCGGCCGGGTCCTCCTTGCCGTCGGCCGGGGTGACGAAGCGGCTCGTCAGCACGTCCTCCAGCGGCGGGGCGGGGTGGACGACGCTGGGGTAGTCCGGGTGGTTCCAGTCCGAGTGGGAGTAGTACAGCCCGACTCTGAGGCCCTGTTCGCGCAGTGCCCGCGCGTACGGGGCGACCAGGTCGCGCCCCGCCGGGGTGCGCCGGACGACCGACAGGTCGCCCTGCGCGGTGTCCCACAGGGCGACGCCGTCGTGGTGCCGGGCGGTCAGCACCGCGTACCGGGCGCCGGCGCGTGCGAAGAGCCGGGCCCACGCCCGGGGGTCGTAGTGGGCGGCGGTGAAACCGTCGAGCTGGCGCATGTACCGCTCGTGGGGTACGTCGCCGTTGTAGAAGGCCCAGGACTCGGGCACGCCGTCGACCGCGTAGATCCCGTAGTGGACGAAGATGCCGAGCTTGGCGTCGGCGAACCACGGCTGCAGGGGCATGGCTGACGGGTCCTCGGGGGATCGGGAGGGAGAGCGGGTGCGGAGATACATCGGAGGAGTCCTGTCCTCCGCCCCGACCCTATGGGGGATCGGGGTGACTGACAAGAAAGACATCCGATGTATCGCCGCACCCGCTCTCGCTCGCGGTGCCCCGGCCGCTGGATCACCGGCCTACTTCACCGATCCGGCCATGACCCCCTCCACGAAGTGGCGCTGGAAGGCGAAGAAGACGACCAGCGGTACGATCAGCGACAGGAACGCGCCCGGAGCCAGCACGTCGATGTTGGCGCCGAACTGCCGCATCTGGGACTGCAGGGCGACCGTGAGCGGCTGCGCGTCGCTGCCCGCGAAGATCAGCGCGACCAGCATGTCGTTCCAGACCCACAGGAACTGGAAGATGGCCAGGCTCGCGATCGCCGGACGGCCGACCGGCAGTACCAGCTTCCGGAAGATCGTCCACTCGGTGCCGCCGTCCATCCGGGCGGCCTCCAGCATCTCGCGCGGGATCTCGGCGAAGTAGTTGCGCAGCAGGAAGATCGCGAACGGCAGCCCGTACGCCACGTGGAAGAGGACCACGCCCGCGGTCGTGCCGAACAGTCCGACCGCGCCGAACAGCCGGGCCACCGGCAGCAGTCCGATCTGCACGGGCACCACGAGCATGCCGACGACCACCAGGAAGACCCAGTCCCGCCCGGGGAACTCCAGCCAGGCGAAGGCGTATCCGGCCAGCGCGGCGAGGACCACGACGGCGGCCGTGGCGGGCACCGAGATCAGTACGGTGTTCCAGAGCGCCTGGGTGATCCCGCTGTCGCCGAGGATCGCCGAGTAGTTGTCGAAGGTCAGCGAGCCCGGGTGGAGCAGCGCGGTCCACCAGCCGGATCCGGCGTTGTCGTCGGCGTCGCGCAGCGAGGAGACGAACAGCCCGGCCGTCGGGGTGAGCCAGATCAGCGCGACGACCGTCAGCAGCACCTGGACGAGCCCGCCGCGCAGCACCGCGACCAGCCGTGCCGCCGGGGAGGGACGTCCGGGTGCCCGGTCGGCCGGGCCGCCCGGCGGGGCGGGCGGAGCGGGACGCGGAGCGGCGGTCTGCACGGTCATCGGTTGCTCCTGCGGAAGCGTCGGATGTTGAGGGCCATGACGGGCAGCACCAGCAGCAGCAGGACGACGCCGATCGCGCTGCCCAGGCCCTGGTTGTTGCCGCCGCCGAAGGAGACCAGCCACATCTGCAGCGCCAGGACGTTGGCCTCTTCCTGCACCGAGCCCGGCGCGATGATGTAGACGAGGTCGAAGACCTTCATCACGTTGATCACCAACGTCACGAAGACGACCCCCAGCACGGGCGCCAGCAGGGGCACGGTGATCCTGCGGAAGATCTGCCACTCGCTCGCGCCGTCCATCCGGGCGGCCTCCAGCGTCTCGCGCGGCAGCGAGGCCAGCCCGGCGCCGATCAGGACCATCGAGAAGCCGGTCCAGATCCACAGGTAGGCGCCGATGATCGCCGGGGTGGCCAGCGTCGGGCCGAGCCAGTCGATGCCGGCGTACGGCTCCGCGAAGTTCTTCGGGGGCAGCCGCACGCCGTACGGCCCGTCACCGGCGTCCGGGAAGCGGAAGGAACCGTCGTCCCCCGTGGTCGCGGTGGCGACGACCTCGCCGCCCTTGGTCAGTTCGACCGCCATCCGCGGCAGGCCGCGTTCCTGGGGGTCCACGGCGCCGGGCGTGCCCCCGCCGCCCGGGACGAAGTCCAGGTAGACCACACCCGTCACCGCGTCGTCGGAAACCGGCGCGGGCGCCGCCGGACGGGCCTGCTCCGGAAGGGACGCGGGCGGCAGGCCGACCAGGCCCAGCGTGACGGCCTTGCCCGGTTCCACCTGCGCGACCGCCTGGAAGCCGCCGTTGCCCGACTCCTTCATCACCTCCGTGCCGCGCGGGCGGGCACCGGGGTAGGCGGAGGAGTTGTTGAAGGTGTCGTGGACGGCGACGGCGACCGCGTTCATGACGCCGCGTTGCGGGTCCTGGTCGTACACCAGACGGAAGGTGATGCCTGCGGCGAGGAAGGAGACGGCCATCGGCATGAAGATCAGCAGCTTGAAGGCGGTGGCCCAGCGGATCTTCTCGGTGAGCACGGCGAGGACCAGGCCGACGCCGGTGAGCACCGCCGGCGCGGCCACGACCCAGATCGCCGTGTTGCGGACCGCCTTGAGACTGGCGGGGTCGGTGAACATCTCCTGGTAGTTGTCCAGGCCCACGAAGCGGTCGCCGCCGGCGTCGAACAGGCTGCGGCCGACCGAGAAGAGGATGGGGTAGCCGACGAGGGCGCCGAGCAGGACGAGCGCCGGGAGCGCGAAGGCGATCGCGGTGACGCGGGCCCGGCGCGAACGCCGCCGGACGGCGGCCGGGGCGGTGCCGCCCGCCGGAGCGGACGGCACCTTGCGGGTGAGGGCGGACATGACCCGGCCTCAGCCCTTGTACGCCTTGGCGGCCGCGGCCTCGAGCCGCGCCGCGGTGGCCTTCGGGTTCGACGGGTCGCGCAGGAAGTCCTGCAGTATCTTCCACTCGCCCTTGCCGGGCGTGCCGCCGAAGGCGGGCGGGGTCTGGTCGGACATGTCGAAGCGCACCGTGTCACCGGCGTCGACCAGCGACTTGGCGGCCGTGCGCAGGGTGTCGTCCGCGTAGGAGGCCGGGTCCAGCTTGGTGTTGGGGGAGAGGAAGCCGCCAGCCTTCGCCCAGATCCCCGCCGCCTCCGGGGTGGCCAGGTAGGCGATCAGCTCCATGGCCGCCTTGGCGTTCTTGCCGGACTTCAGCGCCACCGCGGCCTCGCCGCCGCCGACCACCGGTGCCGGGCCGCCGTCGACCGAGGGGAAGGGGAAGAACTTGGCGTCCTCGCCGACCTTGCCGCCGAGGTCGCCGGAGATGACCCCGCCGACGAAGTCGCCCTCGTAGACCAGGCCGGCCTTGGGGCTCTTGCCGAAGACGTGCGCGACGGAGTCCGGGAAGCTGGTGGCCAGGGCACCCTTGCGGCCGCCCGCGAGCAGGTCGTCCTCGCCGAAGAGCTGGGACAAGCTGGTGAGCGCCTTGACGACGGTGGGGTCGGTCCAGGGGATCTCGTGCCGGGTCAGCTTGTCGTAGTTCTCCGGGCCGGCCTGGGAGAGGTAGACGTTCTCGAACCAGTCGGTGAGCGTCCAGCCGTCGGCGCCGCCGACGGCGAAGGCGGGCAGGCCCGAGTCGGAGACGGCGCGGGCGGCGTCCAGCATCTCCGCGAACGTCTTGGGCGGCTGCACGCCGGCGGTCTCCAGTGCCTGCGGGCTGTACCAGACCGTCGACTTGTCGGAGGTCTTGAAGTACAGGCCGTAGTAGGTACCGTCGACCGTGCCGAAGGTCTGCCAGATCTTGGCGTAGTTCTTCTCCGCGGCGCCCTTGACGTCCGGGGAGAGCGGCTGGAGCCAGCCCTTGCCCGCGAACTCCTTGAGCACGCCCGGCTGCGGCACCATCGCGACGTCGGGTGAGTCGCCGCCCTCGATCTTGCTGCCCAGGACGGTGGCGAAGTTGTCGCCGGTGGAGACGTACGCCACCTTCGCCCCGGTCTTGGCGGTGAAGCCGTCCAGGACCTTCTGGAAGTTCTGCTGCTCGACGCCGGTCCAGACGGCCGCGACGGTCACGGTCTGGCCCTTGAGCTTCTGGTCGCCGGCCGCCGGGCCGGAGTCGGAGGCGGCCTTGGTGTCGCCGCCGCAGGCGGTGGTCGCGAGGGCCAGACCGCACAGGGCGGTGGCCGCGACGAGGGTGCGCTTCATCGGATGGTGTCCCTTTCGATGGGGTGGAGCGATGCGGTGGTGCGGAACGGTCAGCTGAGCGCCGGGTCGTGGACCCACCAGGCGGCGGCGTTGCCGGGGAGGACCCCGGGCGGGCAGGGGGTGCTGGACAGCAGCGGCTGTCCCGGCACGGGGGCGGGGACCGGCTCGTCGCCGAAGTTGACGGCGCAGACCAGGCCCTCGCCGCGGACGAAGGCGAGCACCCCGGGAGGTGCCTCCAGCCAGCGCAGGGTCCCCTCGCCGAGCTGCGGCAGCCGGGCGCGCAGACCGAGCGCCTCCCGGTACAGGTGCCAGAAGGAACCGGTGTCCAGCAGCGCGCGGTCGGCGCTGTGCTCGGCGAACCAGTCCGGCTGCGGCAGCCAGGGCCGGGCCGTGCTGCCCTCGGCGGTGAAGCCGAACGGCGAGACATGGCCCGACCAGGGCAGCGGCACCCGGCAGCCGTCCCGGACGAACCGGCGGCTGCCGGTGCGCCGGAAGATCGGGTCGGTCAGCACCTCGTCCGGCAGGTCGACGACCTCCGGCAGCCCCAGTTCCTCGCCCTGGTAGACGTACGCGGCCCCGGGCAGCGCCAGCATCAGCAGCGCGGCGGCGCGCGCCCGGGCGGCACCGAAGTGCCCGGTGGGGCCGCCCGCGTACCGGGTGACGGTCCTGACCTGGTCGTGGTTGTTGAGCACCCAGGTGACGGTGGACCCGGTCCCGGCGATGTCGCGCAGTGCCTCGGCGACGGCCGTGCGGAACGCCGCCGCGTTCCAGGGCGCGCCCAGCAGGTGGAAGAAGAAGGCCTGGTGGAGCTCGTCGGGGCGGACGTAGTCGGCCTGTTCGGCCGGGGTGGGGACGGACACCTCGCCGACCAGGAGGCGTTCGCGTCCGTCGCGGGCGGTGTACTCCTCGCAGATCGCGCGCCACCGCCGCCACACCCCGTGCACCTCGGGACGGTTCCATGCCAGCGGGTTCACGGAGTCGCGGGTGCGCTCGTCCGCCGCGGGGTCGGGGGAGTCGGGGAGGGCGGGGTGCTTGAACAGGCCCGCCGCCACGTCGATGCGGAAGCCGTCGACGCCCCGGTCGAGCCAGAAGCGCAGCACGTGCTCGAAGTACTCGCCCACCCGCGGGTCGCGCCAGTTGAGGTCGGGCTGCTCCGGGGTGAACAGGTGCAGGTACCACTGGCCGGGCCTGCCGTCCGGTTCGGTGACCCGGGACCACGCGGGGCCGCCGAACATCGCGCGCCAGTTGTTGGGCGGCAGTTCGCCGTGCTCGCCGCGTCCGTCGGCGAAGTGGAACAGCGACCGGGCCGGGCCGTCCGGGCCTTCCGCGAGCGCCTCGCGGAACCAGGGGTGGGCGGCGGAGCAGTGGTTGGGCACGACGTCGACGACGGTGCGCAGGCCCAGCCGGTGCGCGTCGGCCACGAGGCGGTCGAACTCGGCGAGGTCGCCGTAGAGCGGGTCGACGGCCGTGTAGTCGGAGACGTCGTAGCCGTGGTCGTGCTGCGGCGAGGGGTAGAAGGGGCTCAGCCACAGCCCGTCGACGCCCAGCTTGCGCAGGTAGGGCAGGCCCGCCCGGACGCCGGCCAGATCCCCGACACCGTCGCCGGTGCTGTCCAGGAAGCTGCGCACGTAGACCTGGTAGACCACCGCGTCGCGCCACCAGGGGCGGACGGAGGTGAGGGCGGGGGAAGGGGCGGCGGCGGTGGAGGAACCGTCCTCCAGAGGGGCAGTGAACACCCGTCACCATCCTGACTGCGGGCGCGCGGACGTACACGACAGCACGCCGCGCGGGGTGGCTCGTTATGCATGCATGTTAAGTAGACATGTAAGGAAGGTGTCAACGGAGCTGCCAACAGTTGGCGCTTACTGGGGTGGTTTGTGTGGAAACAGGTGACGGCTGCGGCGTTCCGGAACCCTGGTACGGGTCTCCACTGATACCTAACATGTAAGTATGGGAGTGGGGGCGTGGCGCCCGCCGGCAGTGCCGCGGGTCAGCGGTCCCGCACGGTCAGCGGTCCCGCACGATCTCCCGCAACTCGCGGTCCAGCCGCGCCACGGCCTCGTCCGGCGTGGTGTGCAGCGCCAGCGCGTCCCGGCTCACCGCCGCCACCGCCAGACTCACCTGCTCGTAACGGGCGCTCTTGGGACGGGGCCTGGCCGCCTTGAGGCTCTGTTCCAGCACCGGCAGGTACGGGTAGCGGCGCACCAGCCCCGGGTCCCGGTACAGGTCGGCCCACACCGGCGGCAGCGAGCCCTCGGTGAGCACCTGCCGCTGCACGGACTCACCCGTCATGTAGGCCATCAGGTCGGCGGCCGTCCGGGGATGCCGCGAGTGCGCGTTGACCGCGAGGTTGGACCCGCCCAGCACGCCCGCCCCCGGCCCGCCCGGGCCGGGCAGCGGCACCGCCGCGAAGCGTCCCGCGACCCGCGAGTCCGGTGCCGACGCGAGGTCGTACACGTACGGCCAGTTGCGCAGGAAGAGCAGCCGGCCGTCCTGGAAGGCCCGCCGGGACTCCTCCTCCTTGAAGCGCAGCGCCTCGCGCGGGATCCAGCCCTCGCGCACCCCGCGCACCAGGAAGCCCAGTCCCTCCCGGGCGGCGGCGGAGTCCACGGTGACCCGGCTGCCCTCGCCGCCGAGGATGCCGCCCCCGGCCGACTGCACGGCCTCGGTCACGTTGACCGTCAGGCCCTCGTACGGCAAAAACTGCCCGGCGTAGCCGCCGATCCGGTACTTCGGGGCGAGGGTCTTCGCCTGGCGTTCCAGCTCCGCCCAGGTGCGCGGCGGTTGAAGGTGCTCGCGGTCGAGGATGTCCCTGCGGTAGTAGAGCAGCCCGGCGTTGGTGACGTACGGGACCGCGTACAGCCGTCCGCGAAACGTGGCGGTCCCCTTCACCGAGTCCAGCAGCCGGTCCATCGGCAGGCCGCGCGGGTCGACCGGCGCGATCCAGCCCGCGCCGGCGAACTCCGATGTCCAGGCCACGTCGATGTTGAGCACGTCGAAGCGGTCGCTGCCGGAGCGCAGGCTGTCGGCCATCTGCGCACGCACCTCGTCGGCAGCCTCGGGCAGTTCGACGAGCGTCGCCTTCTCCAGGGGGTGGGCGCGGTTCCAGCCGTCCAGCACGTGCTGCAGATAGCCGGTCAGGTCGCGGCCGGTCGCCAGGGTCACCGGGCCGCGGCCCGTCGTGCCGGGCGGGCCGTCGGCGGCACGGGCCCCCGCGGAGGCGTAGCCGGTCAGCAGCAGGGCAGAGACGAGCAGGGTCCTGCCCGCGACCCGCGCCCAGCGCATACGATCCTCCAGGTCCCGCTTCCGGCGACGGCGTCGTCGTCCGAAGGGACATGTATACCTGTTGGACATGCGCGATACTAGCCACTGCGGCAAGATGGCCTGCTCACCGATGATCGGGCTGGTGAGCGGCCCCTGACAAGCAGGTAGCCGGGGAGGAGGCAGGACGAGCGTGCGCCTTCCTCTCATGGCACTCCTCGCCAAGGGCCCAGCCCACGGTTACGAGCTCAAGACGGCACTTGAGAAGCTCTTCGGCGCTGCCTATCCTCAGCCGAACATCGGCCAGATCTATGTGACGCTGGCGCGCCTGGAGAAGTCGGGACTGATCCGGGGCGAGGACGTCACCCAGTCCGGCCGGCCCAACAAGCGGATCTACGAACTCACCGACGCCGGGCGGGAGGCGGTCGCCGCCTGGTTCGACGAGCCGTCCAGCGAGCCGCGGGTGCGCGACGAGTTCTTCATGAAGCTCGCCCTCGCCCCGGCCACCGGCATGGCCGACCAGGTCTCCCTGATCAACAAGCAGCGCCGCCACTACCTCAACCTCATGCGGGCCATGTCCCGGCTCGCCGCGGGGGAGGACCGGGACGACACCATCGCGCAGCTGCTGATCGAGGGCGCGACGCTGCACCTGCAGGCGGACCTCGACTGGCTGGAACGCTGCCAGGAGGAGCTGGAATGAGAAGGGCCGAGCCGCCACCCGCGGCGCCGCACATGCTCCGGGTCGAGGGCCTGGTCAAGACGCACCGCGTGGACGGCGGCGACGTCCGGGCCGTGCGCGGGGTCGATCTGGAGGTGCGGCCGGGCGAGTTCGTCGCCGTCACCGGTCCCTCCGGCGCCGGCAAGTCCACCCTGCTGCACCTGCTCGGCGGCCTCGAACGACCCGACCGGGGTCGGATATGGCTGGACGGGCAGCGGGTCGACCAGCTCAGCGAGGCGCGCTGGGCGGTGCTGCGCCGGCGCGGCGTCGGCATCGTCTTCCAGTTCTTCAACCTCGTCTCCACCCTGACCGTCGCGGACAACATCGAGCTGCCCGCCCTGCTCGCCGGCCGCTCCCCCCGCCAGGTGCGCGCCGCCCGCCAGGAGCTGCTGGCCGAACTCGGGCTGACGGGCAAGGAGGACAGCACACCCGCCGACCTGTCCGGCGGCGAGCAGCAGCGGGTCGCCCTCGCCAGGGCCCTGGTCAACCGTCCGGCCCTGCTGCTGGCCGACGAGCCCACCGGCAGCCTCGACAGCAAGGGCACCCGGGAGGTGCTGCGGCTGCTGACCCGCTGCCACGAACGCGGGCAGACCATCCTGCTCGTCACACACGACGCCAAGGTGGCCAGCGCCGCGGACCGGGTGATCAGCCTCTTCGACGGCGAGGTCGTCGACGACATCACCCTCGACGCCGTGCCCCGCACCTCGCGTCCCTCCCGCGCCGCCGCCGACGTCGTGAAGCTGCAGGGCTGACCGCCGTGCGCGCCACCGTCCGCTGGGCCCTCGCCGATCTGCGCACGCACCGGGGCCAGGCCCTGTCCATCGTCCTGGCCACCGCCGGCATCACCGCGGCGCTGCTCATCTCCGTCGCCCTGCTGCTGTACGCGGCCAACCCCTGGCAGCGGATGTTCACCGCCACCGAGGGCGCCCACGTCTGGCTGCGCACGGACGGCACCGCCGACACCACCGCACTGTCCCGGATCGGCGGGGTGACGGTCACCGGGCCCTTCCGCACCCTCACCGTCACCGCGCAGCACGGCCGGGAGAAGGCCGCCGTCGACCTGCGGGCCGCGGGCGCGAGCCCGCCGCAGGTGGGCCGGCCGCTGATCGACCGCGGGCGCTGGCTGCGGGGCGACGCGAACGACGGCATCGTGCTGGAGCGGTCCGTGGCGTCGGCGCTGTGGGCCGAACCGGGGGACGAGATCAGCGTGATCCGCGACGGGCTGCCGAGCTCCGTCCGTGTGGTCGGCGTCGCCGGTACCGCCGAACCGCTCTACGCCCCGGGCGACACCCCGGGGGTCGCCTGGGCGTCGCCCGCCCTGGTGAGCAGCCTCGCCACCGGCCCTGCGCGGGCGGGGCAGACCGTGGGACTGCGGCTGGAGGATCCGGCGGACACCGACTTCGTCGTCCAGCGCGCCGTCGACGCCGTCGGTCCGGACCGCGTCATCGGCGTCGCCACCTGGCGGGAGGCGCGCGCCGACGCCGAGGGCGACAACCACCTTCTCGGGCTGCTGCTCGGCCTGTTCGGGCTGGCCGCCCTGCTGGCCGCGGCGATCGCGGTGACCGGGGGCATCGCCACCCGCGTGCTGGCCTACGTCCGCGACATCTCCGTCCTGAAGGCGGTGGGCTTCACCCCGGCCCAGGTGGTCCGGATGTTCCTCGTACAGCACGCGGTGCTGGCCACCGCGGGCGTGCTGATCGGATCGGTGGCCGCGGAGACGTTCGCGCCGGGCATCCCCGGGCCGATGGGGGACGCCATGGGGCTGTGGCAGGGACTGCCTCAGCACACCTGGGCGCTCCCCGGCACGGCCGCGGCGACCGTGCTGGTCATCGCCCTGGCCACGGTGCTCGCCGCCTGGCGGGCCGGCCGGGTGCCGCCGATCCCCGCCGGGCGGGGGGCCGTTCCGGGCCGCCGCAGGATGTCCGGCGCCGTCCGGGCCGCACTGCGCCTGGGCACCCCGCCCGCGCTGGTCCTCGGCTGCCGTGGCGTGCTGCACCGCCCGGCTCGCTCCGCGGCCGCCGTGGCCCGGCTCGCGCTGCCGATCCTGATGATCACCGTGGCGCTGGGCACCTGGGCCACCCTCGACCGCTTCGAGCACCATCCGGAACAGCTCGGCCAGGCAGGCGCGCTCACCGCCCGCCCCAACGGCCTCACCGACGACGCGGTCCGGCGACTGCTCGCGGACCGGCCCGAGATCGCCGCGGCCCACCCGGGCGTGGAACTCCCCGCGCTGGTCCCGGTCCAGTCGCAGTCCTTCACCCTGCGGGGGATCGGCACCACCGCCGACCCCTATCCCTTCGCCGTCGCCGAGGGCCGCGCTCCCGCCGGCCCCGACGAGGCCCTCGCCGGGCAGGGCCTGCTCGACCTGCTCCACATCGAGGTCGGCCACTGGGTCCGGGTCACCGTCGGCGGGACCCCGCACATCCTGCACATCGTCGGCCGCAGCATCGAGACCGGGCACGGGGGACGTGTCATCTCCGCCCCGCTCGACGTCCTGCGGGCCCAGGACGCCTCCGTCCGGCCCTCGTACTACAGCCTGACGCTGCGTCCGGGCGCCGACCGCGCGGCGGTCCGAGGTGCCCTCACCGAGGCGTCGCACGGCGCCCTGGAGGTGCGCGAGGTCGCGGACCCCGGCGCCGAGCTCTCCCCGGTGCGCGGCGTGATCATCGGGCTGGTCAGCGTGCTCGCGCTGATCGCCCTGGCCGAACTGTCCACGGCCGTCGGCAGCGGCATCCGCGACCACGCCCGCGACATGCGCGCCTACCGCGCCGTGGGCCTGACGCCCCAGCAGAGCGTGGCGACCGTCGTCACCGGCGTCGGCCTGGTCGTCCTGGCCGCCGCCGTCGTGGGCGTCACCGCGGGGGTGTTCGCCTCCGACTGGCTGATCGACCTGCAGGGCGGCTCCAGCGGCGTCGGCGCGGGCATCGCCCAGTCGCCGCCCGTGACCGTGTTGTTCCTGATCGCCGGCGTGTGCGTCGCGGTGGCGGTGGCCGTCTCCGTCCTGCCCGCCTCGCGCGCGGCGGGGGACCGCAACCCGCGGATGCTGCTCAACGCGCAGTGAAGGGGAAGACACCGGACGCGGTACGCCGCCGAACAGCGCCGCCGGGCATGATCCTCGGTAAGAATGAGGCAGGCCGGCCGGCCCGGCTGCGCGGTCCTTGACCGCTCTGTCGGCCGTCGTCGATGCTTGCGTTGCGGCACGTGCGCAATGTGCCGTAATGAGAAACGCCCGCCTCAGGGATCCGTACCAGCCGAGGAGTACCCCATGGCCCATCAGGTCCGTGCCGTCGTCGCCCGGGAGAAGGGTTCCCCCGTCAGCCTGGAAACGATCGTCGTGCCCGACCCGGGGCCCGGGGAGGCGCTGGTGCGGATCCAGGCCTGCGGGGTCTGCCACACCGACCTGCACTACCGCGAAGGCGGCATCAACGACGACTTCCCCTTCCTCCTCGGCCACGAGGCCGCAGGCGTCGTGGAGTCGGTCGGCGAGGGCGTCACCGACGTCGCCCCCGGCGACTTCGTCGTCCTGAACTGGCGTGCCGTGTGCGGACAGTGCCGCGCCTGTCTGCGCGGACGCCCCTGGTACTGCTTCAACACGCACAACGCCAAACAGAAGATGACCCTGCTGGACGGCACCGAGCTCTCCCCGGCCCTCGGCATCGGGGCCTTCGCCGAGAAGACCCTCGTCCACGCCGGACAGTGCACCAAGGTGGACCCGTCCGTCTCCCCGGCCGTCGCCGGGCTGCTCGGCTGCGGTGTCATGGCGGGCATCGGCGCGGCCATCAACACCGGCAACGTCGGCCGCGGCGACTCCGTCGCCGTGATCGGTTGCGGCGGCGTCGGCGACGCGGCGATCGCCGGTGCCCGGCTGGCCGGCGCCGCGAAGATCATCGCGGTGGACATCGACCCGCGGAAGCTGGAGACGGCGAAGAAGCTCGGCGCCACCCACACCGTCAACTCCAAGGAGACCGACCCCGTCGAGGCGGTCCGCGAGCTGACCGGCGGCTTCGGCGCCGACGTCGTCATCGAGGCGGTCGGCCGCCCCGAGACGTACAAGCAGGCCTTCTACGCACGCGACCTGGCCGGCACCGTCGTCCTGGTCGGCGTGCCCACGCCGGAGATGAAGCTGGAACTGCCGCTGCTGGACGTGTTCGGCCGCGGCGGCGCGCTGAAGTCCTCCTGGTACGGCGACTGCCTGCCCTCCCGCGACTTCCCCATGCTCATCGACCTCCACCTGCAGGGCCGGCTGGACCTGGACACCTTCGTGACGGAGACCATCGCCCTGGACGAGGTGGAGAAGGCGTTCGAGCGGATGCACCACGGCGACGTGCTGCGCTCGGTGGTGGTCCTCTGATGGCCGCCCGCATCGACCACCTCGTCACCTCGGGCACCTTCTCGCTGGACGGCGGCACCTGGGACGTCGACAACAACGTCTGGATCGTCGGCGACGACACCGAGGCGATCGTCATCGACGCCGCCCACGACGCCGACGCCATCGCCGCGGCGCTGGGCGGCCGCCGCCTGGTCGCGATCGTCAGCACCCACGCCCACAACGACCACATCGACGCCGCGCCCGCGCTCGCGGCGCGCACCGGGGCGCCGATCCTGCTGCACGGCGACGACCTGCCGCTGTGGAAGCAGACCCACCCCGAGCGCGCCCCGGACGGTGAACTGACGGATGGTCAGGTCATCGCGGTGGCGGGCACCGAGCTCACGGTGCTGCACACCCCCGGACACGCGCCGGGCGCCGTCTGCCTGTACGCGCCCGGCCTCGGCACCGTCTTCACCGGCGACACCCTCTTCCAGGGCGGCCCGGGCGCCACGGGGCGGTCCTTCTCGGACTTCCCGACCATCGTCGGCTCCATCCGCGACCGGCTGCTGACCCTGCCGCCGGAGACGGTCGTCCGTACCGGCCACGGCGACAGCACCACCATCGGGGCCGAGGCCCCGCATCTGGACGAGTGGATCGCCCGCGGCCACTGAGCCCCGGTAGTCGCCGCACCCGCGGGGACCGGAGCCCGACGGCACCGGCCCCCGCGGGCCTCGGCGGCGGTGAGAACGACCGCACGGGGACGTGGTCGCGCGCGGTCAGCACCGGGGCGGCGGGGCCGCGCCGAGGAGCGGCCGGTCCGGCGGACCGGGAACGCACCCCGGCGCGCCCGGCGCTCAGGCCGGCAGCACCCGCAGCGGCGCGCCGTCGCGGAACGCGGCGATGTCCTCCACCGCCTGCCGGTAGAACACCTCGTACGTCGCCTCCGTGACGTAGCCCAGGTGCGGGGTGAGCAGAGTGCCCGGCAGGGTCCGCAGGACGTCCCCGGCAGGCAGCGGCTCGGTGTCGTACACATCCAGCGCCGCACCGGCGATCCGGCGCTCTCTCAGCGCGGCGACCAGCGCGGGGGTGTCGACGAGCGGCCCGCGCGAGGTGTTGACCAGCAGCGCGGTGGGCTTCATCCAGCCCAGCTCCTCGGCGCCGATCAGACCGGTGCTGCGCTCGCTGAGCTTGTAGTGCACGGTGACGACGTCGGAGCGGGAGAACAGCTCCCGCCTGCCGACCGCCCGCGCGCCGCACGCGGCGGCGTGCTCCGGGTCGAGGTTGGTGCTCCACGCCAGGACGTGCATCCCGAAAGCGGTGCCGATCCCGGCGACCCGCGCGCCCAGCCGGCCCAGGCCCACCACGCCGAGCGTCCTGCCGTGCAGGTCGCCGCCGATCGTGTGCTGCCACTCGCCGCGCCGCATCCCGGCCGTCTCCCCGGGGATGTGGCGGACCAGGGACAGGATGAGCCCCCAGGTCAGCTCGGCCGTGGCGTGCGGGACGCTCTCCGTGCCGCACACCGTCACACCGTGCCGCCGGGCGGCGTCCAGGTCGACGGACGCGTTCGCCATCCCCGTGGTCACCAGCAGCCGCAGCGCCGGCAGCGCGGCGAAGCGCTCCTCGGTGAAGGGGGTGCGCTCGCGCATCGCGACCACCACGTCGAAGCCGTCCAGCGCCCGCGCCAGCTCGGCCGTGCCGGCTACGTGGTCGTGGAGGAACACCACCTCCGCGCCCAGCGCGTCCCAGTCGGCGAACCGGTGCGCCGCCTTCTGATAGTCGTCCAGGACGGCGATGCGCATGGTGCGGTCTCCTCGGCTCGATCGGTCGCACGGATGGGTCCGGGGCCTGTCCTAGTATCTGCTCGGAAAGCGGCCGGAACCGAACGAGGGGCGGGCACGTGGAGACACCCGGCAGACGGCGCCGGCTGCGCTGGTGGCCCCGCTCGCTGTACTGGCGCCTCGCGCTCGGCTTCCTGGCGATCACCACGATCGGTGTCGCGGCAGCGGACGTCTACGCCGCCCGTGCCCTCGCCGAAGGCCTGCGGAACCGGCTGGACCAGCAGCTCGCCTCCATCCGCCAGGACCGCCTGGACGAGCTGGAGACCAGCTCCGACCTCGAACCCGCCGGGGCGACCGCCGTGGTGCTGCTCACCGACGCCATCGGCAGGGTCGTGCAGCGCGAGTCCGGCGCGATGGTGGAGCGGGCCGTCATCCGGCTGTCCGGCGCCGACCTCGACCGCATGGCGACCACCGGGCGGGCGGGGGCGGTCGGCCCGGCCCCGATGCGGGCGGTCGTGGAGAAACTGCCCGACGGCGGCTTCCTGGTGATCGCCGAGTCCACCGCGGACGACACCGCCACCGTCCACAACCTCGTGGTCATCGAGGCCGCCTCGGGCGCGCCCCTGATCGCCGGCGTCGTGCTCGGCGCCCTCTACTTCAGCCGCCGCACCATCTCGCCGCTCAAGGAGATCACCGCCACCGCCCGCCGCTTCGCCGCCGAGGGCGCACCCTCGCAACGGGTCTCCGCCCCGGTGTCGACGGCCGAGGTGGAGGCGCTGGCCGACGCCTTCAACGCGATGCTCGGCCGCGTCGACGAGGAGTTCAACCGCCGCCGCAAGGCCGAGGAGCAGCTGCGCGACTTCGTCGGCGCCGCCAGCCACGAACTGCGCACCTCGCTCACCGCGATCGGCGGCTACGCGCAACTGGTGCGCTTCGGCGCCCTCGACGACCCGGCCCGCCTCGACGACGCCATGCGCCGGGTGCAGAACGAGACCCGCAGGATGTCCGTCCTCGTGGACGAGCTGCTGCTGCTCGCCCGCCTCGACCAGGGCCGCCCCCTCGAGTGCCGCCCCGTGGACCTGGCCGAACTCTGCGCCGACGCCGTGGCCGACGCCCGCGTCACCGCCCCCGACCGCCCGGTGACCCTCGTCGTGGAACCCGGGCCGCATGTGGTGACCGGAGACCCCGACCGGCTCCGCCAGGTGGTCACCAACCTGCTGGCCAACGTCGTCGCGCACACCGCGCACGACGTCCCCGCCGAGGTACGGGTCGGCCGCGAGGGCGACGAGCAGATCGTCGACGTCGTCGACGGCGGCCCCGGGATACCCGAGGAACTGCGCGAGCGGGTCTTCGAGCGGTTCTTCCGCGCGGGCGGCGGCCCGGCCCGCCCCGCCCTCCGCGACGGCACCCCCGCCCCCGGCAGCGGCCTGGGCCTGAGCATCGTCGCCGCGATCGCCGCGGCGCATTCGGGGTCGGTGCGGGTGGAGGCCTCGGAGTCGGGTGCGTGGTTCCGGGTGCGGCTGCCGGCGCTCACGCCGGCCTGACGGCGATGCCGGGGCCGCCGCCCGGGCGCGCGGGACCGGTCACCCCGCACGGGGGCGGGTCCGGCGCTCACTGCCGCATGATCGCGGCGACGGCCACGGCCGTGCGCAGCACCTGCAGGTCTCGCGGGCCGTCGACGCGCCGGCCGGTCAGCTCCTCGACACGCCGCAGCCGGCGGTCGAAGAACGTGCGGCGGAGCGTGAGCAGCTCGCACGCCAGGTCGGCGTCGCCGTCGGCGGAGATCACCGCGCTCAGCGTCTCCCTCAGCACCCGGTCGTCCAGGACCGGCTGCACCATGCCGACCAGCCGCTGCGCGATGTCGGGCGTCTGCGCGGCCGCGTACTCGACCAGGACGTCGTCCAGCTGGTAGACACCCGGGCCGAAGCCGAGCGCGTCCACCACCGCGCAGATGTCGTCCACCAGCAGCTGACCGGCCGTCACCTCGTTGTACGGCTTCCAGTGCACCGCGAGCCGGGCCGTCCCGCCGAGGTCCCGGTGGATGCGGCCCGCCAGGTCGAGGGACTGCTCGGGGCGCGGAGAGAGGGCGAGCACGTACAGCCCGCGCGCCGAGGTGAGCACGGCCGTCTCGCGGCCGCTGTGGGCGCGGGCCACCGCCTCGACCTCGCCCAGGGGACGACCGGCCGCGCGCAGCGCGATCACGGCGTAGGCGGGCGGGGCGCAGGACGGACCGGGCCGAGGCGGTTCCGGGACCGAGGCGGGGGCCTCCCGCCCGGGCTGGGCGAAGAAGCCCCGGTTCAGCTCCCGGGCCACGCGGCGCGCGGCGTCCGCCAGGCGCCGCGCGAACTCGTCGCGTGGGCCGTCGGCGGTGCCGGCCGCCGTGTGCCCGCTGGAGACCAGGATGTGCTCCGTCGTCTCCTGGACGGCGTCCCGCAGCGCGCTCACCGATCCGCCCCGCGCCGCCCAGGCGACCCCCTCGCCGCGGATCCGCGCGGCGGTCTGCTCGCTCCACCGCCCCGAGCCGGAGACGACCTCGATGAGGGCGGCGAACAGCTCCCGGCGCAGCGGGGGCTCGCCTCCGCCGGAGTCGGTGAACCCCAGGTCAAGACAGGAATCCAGGCCCGTGGACACCGGTGCGTGGGTGGTCATGCGCGCAAGCCAAGCACCGGAGTATCAGAGTCACATCAAAGCCCGATCAGAGTTGGCGCTGGGTATCGCCGGACGTCACGGCGGTTCGGGGATCGACTGCTCGGTCCAGATGCACTTGCCGCCGGATACGTAGCGGGTGCCCCAGCGCTGGCAGAGCGCGGCCACCAGTTGCAGCCCGCGGCCACCCTCGTCGGTGTCGCCGGCGTGCCGGATCCGGGGGGTGCTGAGGCTGCCGTCCGACACCTCGCAGACGAGGGTGCGGCTGCGGATCAGCCGCAGGCCGATGGGGCCCCGGGCGTGCCGGACCACGTTGCCGACCAGCTCGCTGGCGATCAGCTCGGTGGTCATGACCAGTTCCTCCAGGCCCCAGGCGTCCAGCCGGCGGCGCACGTGCTCGCGCGCCTGACCCGCGGAGAGCGGGTCCTCGGGCAGCGACCAGGTGGCGACGTCGTCGGGTGCCAGGGCGTGTGTGCGGGCGATGAGCAGGGCGGCGTCGTCCGCGGCGTGCTGCTGGTGGGGGTCGAGGGCCGCGGCGACCTCCTCGCAGAGCCTGCCGAGCCGCTCGACCTCGCCCCGGCGGCCGTCCGCGGGCCGCTCGGGCGCCGCGGCCTGCGCGCCGGTGAGGGCCTTCGCCAGCCCGGCCATACCGGTGTCGATGTCCCGGCGGGAGGACTCGACGAGGCCGTCCGTGTAGAGCACCAGCAGACTGCCCTCGGGGATCTCCAGCTCCGCGGTCGCGAACGGCGGTGTGGCCGCGCCGAGCGGGGCGTCCGGCGAGTGACCGGCGAAGTGCACGGTGCCGTCGGGCAGCACCAGCGCGGGCGGCGGATGCCCGGCCCGGGAGAAGGTGAGGGTGCGGTTCGCGGGGTCGTACACGGCGTAGAGACAGGTCGCGTAGAAGTCGTCCCCGAGGTCGCTGACCAGGTCGTTGAGGTGCGCGAGCAGCTCGTCGGGGGGCAGTTCGAGACCGGCGAACGTGTGTACCGCGGTGCGCAGCCGGCCCATCGTGACGGCCTCGGAGATGCCGTGCCCCATCACGTCGCCGATGACCAGCGCGACCCGGTCGGCTGACAGTGGGATGACGTCGTACCAGTCCCCGCCGACCGTCGTCCCCTCTACGGCGGGCAGGTAGCGCGCCGCGGCGCTGACCGCGGGCAGTTCGGGCAGGACGCGCGGCAGCAGACCGCGCTGCAGCTCCTGCGCCCGGCCGTGCTCGGCGTCGTACAGCCGGGCACGCTCCAGGGCCTGGGCGACCAGCCCGCTGAGCGCGGTCAGCAGGGTGCGCTCCTCCTCGCTGAAGGGGCGCGGCTCGGAGAAGGAGACGACGCAGGACCCGACCGCCTTCCCGGAGACGATCAGCGGGAGGAAGGCCCAGGCGTGCTTCTGGGACCACTCCTGGAAGCGGACGCGATGCGGGTACGCCTCGTGGAACTCCTTCGCCGAGGTGATGTAGCGGGGCACGCGCTCGCGGATGGCGTCGGTGCTGGGGCTGCCCTCGCTGAGACGGGTCCGGCTGAGGCGCTCCATCATGCCCGGGGGGTAGCCGACGAAGCCGACCACGCGCAGCAGGTCGCCCTCCAGTGTCTTGATGATCAGCCCGGTGGCGTCGAACAGGGGAAGTACCCGGTCGGCGGCCGCGGAGACGACGTCCCTGACGGTGACGGCCTCGGCGAGGGCGGTGGTGAGCCGGCCGATGTGCGCGGCGCGGTCGGCGGCGGCGCGGTCGGCGGCGGCGCGGGCCTCCTCCGCCAGCCGCTGCTCGGTGACGTCGGTGAGGTACAGGGTCAGGCCGTCGGGCACCGGCATGACCCGCAGGTGGTAGCGGCGCTCGCCGCCGTTCCACTCGATGTCCGCGCTGACGGTCGCGTCCTCTTCGGCCGCCCGGCGGCAGTGGGCCTCGAGCTCCGATTCGCGCACGCCGGGCAGGTCCCACAGCACCTTGCCGACCGGCGGACGCCGCGCGCCGAGCAGCCGTTCGGCCTGCGGGTTGGCGAAGGCTATGCGGCCGTCGTCGTCGACCGCCAGGAAACCGTCGGTCATGTGCCGCAGGGCGCGGCCGGCGGCGTCCATCGCCACCCGGGTCTCGGTGCTGTCCCACAGCACACCGGCCAGCCGCACCGCCTTGCCGTCCGCACCGAGCACACTGCGGCCGCGGGCCTGCACCCAGCGGAAACCCCCGTCGGGCCGGCGGACCCGGTACTCCCAGGCGAAGCCGCCGGCCGCCCGGGCGGCCTCCTCGGCGTCGGCGATCACCCAGGGCAGGTCCTCGGGGTGGACCAGCTCCACCCACGTCTCCAAGCGCCCGTCGTACATCTGCGGGGACATCCCGAAGACGGAGCGCGCGGTCTCGTCCAGGTAGGCCTCGCCGGTGCGGACGTTCCACTCCCAGGTGCCGATGCCCACGTCGGAAGGGGTCTCCCGGGCCCGGGCGCCGGAAGCGCCCTCCGCCAGGCGCCAGCGTTCGCGCGACTCGACGGCCGCCGTCCGGCCCAGCCGCTCCGACACCCACGCGGCGATCGCCCGCAGCAGCCCCCATTCGCCGGGGGCCGGCGGCACGGCGTCCGCGGTCACCACCGAGAGCGCGCCGAGCGGGCCGTCGGGGCCGGGGAGCGGTACGGCGGCGAGCCCGGAGCCGCCGGGCAGCGGGCCGGGGGTCGTCTCCGTGGCGGGCAGCCACACCGGTTCGCCGTCCGTCGTCGCACGCCCGGGCGCCGTGCCGTCCTGCGGGGGGAGGAAGAGCCAGCCGCGGGTGAGGTTCCGGGGCAGACCGCTGCTCGCGGCCAGGCGCAGCGGCACTCCGCCCCGGGCCTCCTGCCCGCGCAGGTGGACCAGTCCGCCCAAGCCGTTCAGCGCCGCCACGGCCTGCTGCAGCCCCAGTCGCAGCGCCTCGCGCTCGCCCTGGTCGTCGCCCGAGGACCGGAGCAGCCGGAGCCGCTCCGCTCCCGGCTGCTCGAGCGGCGCTTCAGGCTCCTGGGCGGCGGCTTCGTTCGGGATCTCGCCCTCTTCTCGTCGGCTCTTCCTCCGAAGCCAAGATAGCGCCGCGCGCGGGGACCGTCAGCGCGAAGCCGTATCGCCCGGCTGCGCGGCCCGGACCAGGTAGCCCGCCCCCCGTACGGTGCGGATGAGCGACTGGTCGGTGTCGCCGAGCTTCCGTCGCAGGTAGTAGATGTACGTCTCCACGATCCCGGACTCGCCCTGGAAGCCGCAGCTCCACACGGCGTCGAGGATCTGGCCCCTGGAGACCACCCGGTCCGGGTTCTCCAGCAGGAAGCGCAGCAGCGCGAACTCGGTCGCCGAGACCTGGACGGGCCGGCCGTGCCGCCACACCTCGTGGGTGTCCGCGTCGAGCTCGACCCAGCCCGCGCGCAGCCGGCGCCCGGCGGGCTCGGGGACCCGGCCCCGGCGCAGCAGGGCGTTCACCCGGGCCGCGACCTCGTTGATGTCGAAGGGCTTGGTGACGTAGTCGTCGCCGCCCAGCGCCAGGCCCCTGATCTTGTCCTCCACCGCGTCCCGGGCCGTGAGGAAGAGGACGGGCGCGTCGACCCGGGCGGCCCGGAGCCTGCGGCAGACCTCGAAACCGTCGAGGTCGGGCAGTCCCACGTCGAGCAGGATCACGTCGGCCGCGCGCTCGGCGGCCGCTTTCACCGCCTCGCCGCCGGTGCCGGCGGTGACCACGTCGAAGCCCAGGAACTGCAGCGCCACCGCGAGCATCGAGGCGATGCTCGCCTCGTCCTCCACGACCAGCACACGGGGCTGCTGGGCGGAAATGGTCACGTTCATGCCGGGAGTCACTTCCTCCGGGCCGGATCCCGGCCGCTGTCGTGCACCGTTGTCGTGCGTGCAGAAGAGGAACGGATTATGTCATTCGACTGAAGCCGGACAACCCCCGTGACCGAATGGCGGCGGTCCCGCCGCCGGCCCCCGGCCGAGCGCGGATGATCCCCCGTCAGATCAGGGATCCGGGTGTCCGGGCGATGCCTTGACAGGGGTGGGGGGCACCCCCACACTGATGTTGCGTCAACCGCAATAAGTTCCGCCATACGCACCGAGGTGTCATGATGATTCCCGTGTGCCGGCTCGCGGATCTCCCGCGTGGCGAGGCCTTCCGGCTCGAGACCGACCCGCCCGTCGCGGTGTTCCACACCGAGGAGGGCGAGCTCTACGCCATCGACGACACCTGCACCCACCAGGACGCGTCGCTCGCGGACGGCTGGCTGGAGGGCTGCGAGGTCGAGTGCCCTCTGCACGCCTCGAAGTTCGACCTGCGGACGGGCGCGGTGGACGCACCCCCGGCCAGGCGGCCCGTGCGGACGCACGAGGTCGTGGTCGAGGACGGTGTGATCCACGTACGGCCGGCCGCGGCGCCTTCCGGCGCCCCTTCGTGCGCGGCCGGCCGGCTCGCCGGGGGAGCCGGGTGAGAGCGGTCGTCGTGGTCGGCGCCTCCCTGGCGGGGTTGTCGGCGGCGCGGGCGCTGCGCGCCCAGGGGTTCGACGGGCGGCTGGTGGTCGTCGGCGACGAACCGCACCGGCCGTACGACCGTCCGCCGCTGTCCAAGGAGTTCCTGGCCGGTCAGGCCGACGAGGCGGCCCTGGCCCTGGAGGCGGACGGCGAGGACCTCGGCGCCGAGTGGCTGCTGGGCACCCGGGCCGTGGCGCTCGATCCGGGGATGCGGAGCGTCGGGCTCGCGGAAGGCCGCACCGTCACCGCCGACGCAGTCGTCGTCGCCACCGGTGCCGCGGCGCGTAAGCTGCCCGGCGCGGCGGCCGGGCCCGGTGTGCACACCCTGCGCACCCTGGGCGACGCCCGCGCGCTGCGGGCCGACCTGGCGCGTGGCGGGCGGCTCGTCGTCATCGGCGGCGGCTTCATCGGGGCCGAGGTCGCCTCGACCGCGTACGCCCTCGGGCTGGACGTCACCGTCGTCGAGGCGGCGCCCATCCCGCTGTCGGGGCCGCTGGGCGAGGCGATGGGCGGCGTCGTGTCGGGCCTTCACTCCGACCACGGGGTACGGCTGTTGTGCGGCACGGGGGTGCGGGGGACCGGGACGGACGGCGAGGGGCGGGTGGCGGCCGTGGTCCTGGCCGACGGCCGCAGGCTGCCCGCGGACACCGTGGTCGTCGGCGTCGGCGCCCGCCCGTGCACCGAATGGCTCGCCGGGTCCGGGATCGAGATCGGCGACGGAGTGCTGTGCGGCGCGGACGGCCGCACGAGCCTGCCGGGTGTCGTCGCCGTCGGAGACTGCGCCGCCTGGTACGACCCGGCCGCGGGCGCGCACCACCGCGTGGAGCACTGGACGGGCGCCCTGGAGCGTCCGGCCGTCGCCGTCTCCGCGCTGCTGTCCGGTGGCGCGGGCGGGCAACGGGTGCCGCGCCCGCCGTACTTCTGGTCCGACCAGTACGGCGTGCGCATCCAGTTCGCGGGCCGCGCCGCGGGGGCCGACACCGTCACGGTCGAGGAGGGCGCCCCGGAGGGGCGCGACGTGCTCGCGGTCTACCGCAGGGGTGGCGTGCCGGTGGCCGTGCTGGGGATGAACCGGCCCCGCTCGTTCACCCGTTGGCGCAAGCGGCTGGCCGCCGTCACGTCTTGACAGCGCCAGACCGGCGCCACATGCTGCAGTTGCGCAGTGCACACTCCGTTGCTCATTACACAACGTCCTGCAAGGAGTGCCCGTGACCCCGACCGGTCTGCCGGACAGCCTGATCACCACCCTCCCCGGCTCCTACTACACGGACCCAGGGATCTTCGCCCAGGAGCAGGAGCGCATCTTCGAGGCGATGTGGTTCTGTGCGGCGCGCTCCTCCGAACTCGGCCGGCCGGGCGCCTTCAGGACCGTGGACGTCGGACGCGAGAGCATCCTGGTCACCCGGTCCAGGGACCACGCGGTGCGCGCCTTCCACAACGTGTGCCGGCACCGCGGCGCCCGGCTGCTCACCGAGGAGGGCGGCGAGGTCAGGCGGGCGTTCCAATGCCCGTACCACGCCTGGACGTACGACCTGGACGGCAGACTCGTCGCGGCGCCCAACCTCACCAAGATGCCCGACGTGGGCCGCACCGAGTACGGGCTCGTCCCCGTCCACGTCCGCGAATGGCTCGGCTACGTCTGGGTCTGCCTGGCCGAGGACCCGCCCTCCTTCGAGGAGCAGGTGGTCGGCGCGGTCGTCACCCGGCTCGGGGACGTGGCGTCCCTGGAGCGCTACGGCATCGAGGACCTGAGGGTCGGCCGGCGGATCGTCTACGACGTCCGGGCCAACTGGAAGCTCATCGTCGAGAACTTCATGGAGTGCTACCACTGCGCCACGATCCATCCCGAACTGACCGAGGTGCTGCCCGAGTTCGCCAACGGCTACGCCGCGCAGTACTACGTCGGCCACGGCGCCGAGTTCGGCGCGGACGTCGAGGGCTTCACGGTGGACGGCTCGCCCGGGCTGGATCGCATACCGGGGGTCTCCGCGGCCCAGGACCGGCGCTACTACGCGATCACCATCAGGCCCCAGGTCTTCGTCAACCTGGTGCCGGACCACGTGATCTTCCACCGCATGTACCCGGTCGCCGCCGACCGCACGGTCGTCGAGTGCGACTGGCTCTACCTGGAGGAGGTCGTCGCCGGGGGCCGCGACCTCAGCCGCTCCGTCGAGCTCTTCGACCGGGTCAACCGCCAGGACTTCGAGGCCTGCGAGCGCTGCCAGCCCGCCATGGGCTCCCGGATCTACGCGAAGGGCGGGGTCCTGGTCCCCAGTGAGCACCACATCGCCGGCTTCCACGACTGGGTGCACGAGCGCCTCGGCACCGCTCAGCCCAGGTAGCCCATGCGGTGGCTGATCTCGGCCGCCCCGGCGACCAGCAGCGGCGCGAGCTCGTGCATGCGCTCCTGGGTGAAGCGGTACGAGGGGCCGGAGGCGCTCACGGCGGCGATGACCTCGCCGTCGCGCGAACGGACGGGGGCGGCCATCGCGTGCAGGCCGATCTCCAGTTCCTCCAGCGTCCAGGCGTACCCGCGCTCCCGGGCCCCGGCGAGGTTCTTCTCCAGCTTCGTCCGCGAGGTGAGGGTGTGCGGGGTCAGCTTCTCCAGGCCCGCGTCCGTGAGGAGTTCCGCGCGCTGCCCCGCCGGCAGGTGGGCGAGCAGGATCTTGCCGCTGGAGGTCGCGTGCAGCGGGGTGAGCTGGCCGACCCAGTTGTGCGCGGTCACCGCCGCCGGTCCGCGCACCTGGTAGAGGTTGATCGCGAAGTGCTTCTCCATCACCGCGATGTTGACGGTCTCGCCGATCTCCTCGGCGAGCCGCTCGCACACCGGCCGGCTCTGCTGCGTGATGTCGATCCGGCCGGTCACCGCGCCGGCCAGCCGTACGATGCCGAAGCCGAGACGGTACTTGCCGCGCTCGCCCGCCTGCTCCACCAGCCCGCGTGCCTCCAGCGCGCCGAGCAGCCGGAACGCCGTCGACTTGTGGACCTCGATCTCGGCGGCTACCTCGCTCACGCCGGCCTCGCCGCGCTGCGCCAGGATCTCCAGCACGCTGATGGCCCGGTCCACGGACTGGACACCGCCCGGCTGTGAACCGCTTGTCTCGGTATCTGCACTGAAGTTGCTCACAGCGAAACTATACGCGCGGTAAACAACGGCATGGCGGTCTGCCCGCGCGGCGGCCGGGGAAGAGGTCAATGCGCAGACCCGCACGCCAAGTTGCGCCGTTCGCAACCTGGTGCGCATAGCGGCACCGTACTAGCATGCTGCGCCAGTCGGCCTGTCGGCCGCGCGTTTGAGGCGAGCGAGACAAGCGAGACGAGTGAGACGAGGCTGACATGGCTCCCGTGCAGTACGACTTCGTCATCGTCGGCGGGGGCTCCGCCGGCTGCGCCCTCGCGAACCGGCTGTCCGCCGATCCGGACAACCGTGTCCTGGTGGTGGAGGCGGGCCGCCCGGACTACCCGTGGGACGTCTTCATCCACATGCCCGCCGCGCTCACCTTCCCCATCGGCAGCCGCTTCTACGACTGGGGCTACGAGTCCGAGCCCGAACCCCACATGGGCGGACGGCGGATCCACCACGCCCGGGGCAAGGTGCTCGGCGGCTCCAGCAGCATCAACGGCATGATCTTCCAGCGCGGCAACCCCATGGACTACGAGCGCTGGGCGAAGGTCCCCGGCATGGAGCACTGGGACTACGCCCACTGCCTGCCGTACTTCCAGCGCATGGAGAACTGCCTCGCCGCCGACGCCGACGACGAGTTCCGGGGCCACGACGGCCCGCTCGTCCTGGAGCGCGGGCCCGCTTCCAGCCCGCTCTTCCCCGCCTTCCTGAAGGCCGTCCAGGAGGCGGGCCACCCGCTCACCGACGACGTCAACGGCTACCGCCAGGAGGGCTTCGCGCCCTTCGACCGCAACGTCCACCGCGGCCGCCGGCTCTCCGCCGCCCGGGCCTACCTGGACCCCGTGCGCGGCCGCCCCAACCTGACGGTGCGGACCCGGGCCCTGGTCACCCGGGTCCTGTTCGAAGGCAAGCGGGCCGTCGGCGTGGAGTACGAACGCCGCAAGGGCGCCCGCGAGCAGGTGCGCGCCCGCGAGGTCGTGCTCTGCGGCGGCGCCATCAACTCGCCCCAGCTGCTGCAGCTGTCGGGCGTCGGCGACGCGCGGGAGCTGTCCGCACTCGGCGTCGACGTCGTCCACGACCTGCCCGGCGTCGGCGAGAACCTCCAGGACCACCTGGAGGTGTACGTCCAGTACGCCTGCACGCAGCCGGTCTCCATGCAGCCCTACCTGGCCAAGTGGCGCTACCCGTTCATCGGCCTGCAGTGGCTCTTCCGCAAGGGCCCCGCCGCCACCAACCACTTCGAGGCCGGGGGCTTCGCGCGCAGCAACGAGGACGTGGAGTACCCCAACCTGATGTTCCACTTCCTGCCCATCGCGGTGCGCTACGACGGCTCCGCCCCGGCCGGCGGCCACGGCTACCAGGTGCACGTGGGGCCGATGTACTCCGACGCCCGCGGCACGGTGAAGATCCGGAGCACCGACCCGCGCGAGAAGCCCGCCCTGCGCTTCAACTACCTCTCCACCGAGCAGGACCGCCGCGAGTGGGTCGAGGCGGTACGCGTCGCCCGCGACATCCTCGGCCGGCCCGCCCTGGCCCCCTTCAACGGCGGCGAGGTCTCGCCCGGCCCCGGAGTCGAGACCGACGAGGAGATCCTCGCCTGGGTCGCCAAGGAGGGCGAGACCGCCCTCCACCCGTCCTGCACCTGCCGGATGGGCACCGACGAGATGGCCGTGGTCGACCCGTCGAGCCTGCGGGTGCACGGAGTGGAGGGGCTCCGGGTGGTCGACGCGTCCGTGATGCCGTATGTGACCAACGGCAACATCTACGCGCCCGTGATGATGATCGCCGAGAGGGCGGCCGACCTGATCCTCGGCCGTGAGCCCCTGCCGCCCTCGAAGGCGCAGTACTACCGGCATCGCGACGCCGCCGCCAACTGATCCCGGGCGGAGTTCCGTTCGCACGGTCACGATGTGCCGTACACACCGTGCGACCCCTTGACGGCCGGTGACCGGTCGGACAGGGTGTTCCACCACAAGCAATTCGATGCGCTATGTGCAACGAAGCGAGGACTCCGCGCGTGGCAGACCTGTACCTGGACGGAGAGTGGCGTGAAGCGGCGGCCGGAGGCCGCCGGGAGATCCTCTGCCCCGCCGACGGAGCCCACGTCGCGACGGTCTCCGAGGCGACGCGTGCCGATGCCCAGGACGCGGTCGCCGCCGCCCGCGCCGCCTTCGACCACGGGCCCTGGCCGCGCACCCCGGAGCGCGAACGCGGCGCCCTCCTGCTCCGCGCCGCCGGCATCGTCGAACGGGACGCCAAGGACTTCGCCCGCGCCGAATCCCTCGACACCGGCAAACGGCTCGTGGAGAGCGAGTACGACGTCGCCGACGTCGTCGCCTGCCTGCGCCACTACGGCGGCATCGCGGGCACCTCCGCCGGACGGGTCGTCGACACCGGCCGCGACGACGCCGTCAGCCGCGTCGAGTACGAGCCGGTCGGCGTCTGCGCCCTGATCACCCCCTGGAACTACCCGCTGCTGCAGGCCTCCTGGAAGATCGCCCCCGCACTCGTCGCGGGCAACACCTTCGTGCTCAAGCCCAGCGAGCTGACCCCCTCCACCTCCGTGCTGCTGATGCGGGCCCTGGAGGAGGCCGGACTCCCGCCGGGCGCCGGGAACCTCGTCCTCGGCGCGGGGCCCGAGGCCGGCGCGCCGCTGGCCGAGCACCCCGGCGTCGACATGGTCTCCTTCACCGGCGGCCTGGGGACCGGCAGACGCGTGATGGCCGCGGCCGCCGCGACGGTGAAGAGGGTCGCCCTCGAACTCGGCGGGAAGAACCCCAACGTGGTCTTCGCCGACGCCGACTTCGAGACGGCCGTGGACTTCGCCCTCACGGCCGTCTTCCTGCACTCCGGGCAGGTCTGCTCCGCCGGGGCGCGGCTGATCGTGCAGGACACCGTGCACGACGCCTTCGTCGACGAGGTCGTACGGCGCGCCTCGGGCATTCGCCTCGGCGGCCCTTTCGACCCCGCGGCCGAGACCGGCCCGCTGATCTCCGCCGCGCACCGCGACAAGGTCGAGGCGTACGTCGCCGCCGGGATCGCCGAGGGCGCCGTGCTGCGCTGCGGCGGCGCCCGCCCCGCGGACCCGGCCCTCCAGGGGGGCTTCTACTATCCGCCGACCGTGCTCGACGACTGCGACCAGGGCATGCGTGTCGTCCACGAGGAGTCCTTCGGGCCCGTGCTGACGGTCGAGCGGTTCACCGACGAGGACGACGCCGTCCGCATCGCCAACGACACCGAGTACGGCCTCGCCGGCGCGGTGTGGACGCGGGACGCCGGCCGCGCGCAGCGGGTCGCCCGCCGGCTGCGCCACGGCACCGTGTGGATCAACGACTACCACCCCTATGTGCCGCAGGCGGAATGGGGTGGCTTCGGGCACTCGGGCGTGGGCCGGGAACTGGGACCGACCGGCCTGGACGAGTACCGCGAGCCCAAGCACATCTGGCAGAACATCCGACCCACGCCGCAGCACTGGTTCCGCGGCTGAACGCCGAAGAGAGGCCCACCGTGACCCCAGCACCGACCGATGTGCCGCAGCGGCGCGGCGCGTCGCACGACGAGGACCAGGGCCGGGACCGGGACGCGGTCATCTCCGTGCGCGGGCTGTGGAAGGTGTTCGGGCCGAAGGCCGACAAGGTGCCGCAGTCGCCGGAGCTTCGCGGGCTCGGCCGCCGGGAGTTGATGGAACGCACCGGCTGCACCGCGGCCGTGCGCGACGTCCGCTTCGACGTCGCGCCCGGCGAGGTCTTCGTCGTGATGGGACTGTCCGGCTCCGGCAAGTCGACCCTGGTGCGCTGTCTGACCCGGCTCGTCGAACCCACCGCGGGCGAGGTCGTCCTGGAGGGCGAGGACATCCGCGCCGCCGACGCGAAACGGCTGCGCGAACTGCGCCGCAACAGATTCTCCATGGTCTTCCAGCACTTCGGCCTGCTGCCGCACCGCCGGGTCGTCGACAACGTCGCGTACGGCCTGGAGATCCGCGGCACGGGCCGGGCCGAGCGCGTCAAACGGGCCATGGAGGTCGTCGAACTGGTGGGCCTGGCGGGCTACGAGAACTCCTACCCCGACCAGCTCTCCGGCGGCATGCAGCAGCGCGTCGGCCTCGCCCGGGCACTGGCCGGCGACCCCGGCATCCTCTTCTTCGACGAGCCGTTCTCCGCGCTCGACCCGCTGATCCGCCGCGACATGCAGAACGAGGTCGTCCGCCTCCACCGCGAGGTCGGCAAGACGATGGTCTTCATCACCCACGACCTGTCCGAGGCCCTCAAGCTCGGCGACCGCATCCTGATCATGCGCGACGGCAGGACGGTGCAGTGCGGCACGGGCGACGAACTGGTCGGCGCCCCCGCCGACGACTACGTGCGCGAGTTCGTCAAGGACGTGCCGCGGGCCGATGTGCTGACGCTCCGCTGGATCATGCGCGATCCCCGGCCCGACGACGCCCTCGACGGCCCCGAACTCGGCCCCGGCGTCGTGGTGCGCGATGCGACGCGGGCCGTGCTCGCCGCCGAGAAGCCGGTCAGGGTCGTCGAGGAGGGCCGGCTGCTCGGCGTCGTCGGCGACGAGGAGATCCTCGCCGTCGTCGCGGGCGCGGACGGCGGCGCGTGATGGCGGTCGCCGCCTCCGGGACGCGGGAACGGCCCGTACCGCTGCGGCTGCGCCGCCGGGCCGTGGTGGCGGGCATCGTCGTGCTGTGGCTGGTGCTCTTCGCGCTGCTGCGCGGCCGGCAGACGCTCGCCCTCGCGGCCGCCGACCTGACCCCGCTGCACCGCTGGTTCAACGACGTCAACGACACCATCGGCGCGGACCGCAACAGCAACCCGCTGTTCCTCTACTTCTTCAACGAGATCCGGCTGGTCATCGACACCCTGGTGACCTTCGTCCAGACGCTGGTCTCGCAGCCGCCGGACGGCCGCCCGGTGCCGCGGATCGGCTGGCTCGGCGTCGTCGCCGTCGCCGGCTACGTCTCCTGGGCGCTGGGCAACTGGCGGGTGGCGCTGCCGGCCGTGGCGGGCTTCACCCTCTTCGGGCTGCAGGGCCTGTGGCAGGAGAGCATGGACACCCTGGCGCTGACCCTGTCGGCGGTGCTGGTGGCGCTGCTGGTCGGCATCCCGCTGGGGGTGTGGGCCGGGATGTCGTCGCGGGTCAACCGCGTCGTGACACCCGTGCTCGACTTCATGCAGACGATGCCGACCTTCGTCTACCTGGCCCCGCTCACCCTCTTCTTCCTCATCGGGCCCGCCTCCGCCACCATCGCCACGCTGGTCTACGCGGCGCCGCCGGCCGTCCGCATCACCGCGCACGCGATCCGCTCGGTCCCGGCGACCACCGTGGAGGCGGCGGAGTCGCTGGGTTCGACGCGGACGCAGACCCTCACCAAGGTGCTGCTGCCGATGTCCCGGCGCACCGTGGTGATGGGCGTCAACCAGACCATCATGGCGGCCCTGTCCATGGTGACCATCGCGGCCCTCATCGACGCCCCCGGGCTCGGCAAGACCGTCGTCCAGGCACTGCAGTCGCTCGACGTGGGCACCGCCTTCAACGCCGGCCTCGCCATCGTCGTCATGGCCATCGTCCTGGACCGGGTCACCACCGCGGCCGCCGTCAGGTCCGAGCGGACGCGGCACCCCGGCGGCCGGCGGCGGTGGCGCCGACCGCTGCTCGGTGCGGGCGCGGTCGCCGCGGCGGTCGCGGTCTGGCTGTCCCACACCTACGTCTGGGCCGCGGAGTTCCCCGGCGGGGGCGGAGCGGGACGCTCTCTGGCGAGCGCCGCCGACACCGTCACCACCTGGGCCCAGGACCACCTGTCCGGCCTCACGAACGGCGTCCGCGACGTACTCACCACCACCCTGCTCAACCCCTTCCAGACCCTGCTCACCGACTCCCCGTGGTGGCTGACCGGCCTCGTGCTGGTGGCCCTGGGCGCGGTCCTCGGCGGTATCGGCGCCGGCGCCACCGCGGCGGTGTGCGTGGGGCTGCTGGTGGGCACCGGACTGTGGCAGGACGCGATGACCACGCTCGCGTCGACCGCCGTGGCGACCCTGCTCGTGATGCTGCTCGGGGTGACGGTGGGCGTGTGGATGGGCCGCAGCGCGCTCGCCGACCGGATCGTCCGGCCCGGCCTGGACGCGGCGCAGGTCATGCCGCCCTTCGTCTACCTCGTACCGTTCCTCGCGCTGTTCGGTGCGAGCCGCTTCACCGCGATCGTCGCGGCCGTCGTCTATGCCGCGCCCGTGACGATGAAGATCGTCGCCGACGGCGTACGGGGAGTGCCGGCCACGACCGTGGAGGCGGCGACGGCGGCCGGGTCCGGCACCTGGCAGCTCGTCACCAAGGTCCAGCTGCCGATGTCGCGCGGCGCCCTGGTGCTCGCGACCAACCAGGGCCTGATCTACGTGCTGTCGATGGTCGTGGTGGGCGGCCTGGTCGGCGCGGGCGCCCTCGGCTACGACGTCGTGGCCGGCTTCTCGCAGGGCGAGCTGTACGGCAAGGGGCTGGCGGCGGGACTCGCCATCGTCTTGCTCGGCGTGATGTTCGACCGGATCACCCAGGCCGCGGCCGGGCGCACCACCAGGGTGCCCGGCAGGCGCTAGAGCAGGAGGCGGAAGACACATGGCAACACACCCGACGGCGGCCGGCCGGACCGTGCGATGGCGTGCCGGGGCGGCCGGAGCCGTGGTGCTCGGGCTCGTCCTGACCGGCTGCGGCGGCGCCAAGGTCGGTGACTCGGACGCCGGTTCCGGCGGATCCGGCGGCTCCTCCGGCAAATGCGGCACGTTCAACCTGGCGGTCAACCCGTGGGTCGGCTACGAGGCGGACGCGGCGGTCGTGGCGTACGTCGCCGAGGAGAAGCTGGGCTGCACGGTCAAGAAGAAGGACCTCAAGGAGGAGATCGCCTGGCAGGGCTTCGGCACCGGCGAGGTCGACGCCATCGTGGAGAACTGGGGCCACGACGACCTGAAGAAGAAGTACATCGAGGAGCAGAAGACCGCGGTCGAGGCCGGTTCGACCGGCAACAAGGGCGTGATCGGCTGGTACGTGCCGCCGTGGCTGGCGAAGAAGTACCCGGACATCACGAAGTGGGAGAACCTCGACAAGTACGCCGACAAGTTCCGCACCTCGGAGTCCGGCGGCAAGGGACAGCTCCTGGACGGCGACCCGTCGTACGTCACCAACGACGCCGCCCTGGTGAAGAACCTCGAACTGGACTTCAAGGTCGTGTACGCGGGCAGCGAGACGGCGCTCATCCAGGCCTTCCGCCAGGCCGAGGCCAAGAAGCAGTGGCTGCTCGGCTACTTCTACGAGCCGCAGTGGTTCCTGTCGGAGGTGCCCCTGGACAAGGTCGAACTGCCGCCGTACAAGGCGGGCTGCGACGCGGACGCGGAGAAGGTCGCCTGCGACTACCCCGTCTACGACCTGGACAAGATCGTCAGCAAGAGGTTCGCCGACTCCGGCAGTCCGGCCTACGACCTGGTGAAGAACTTCAACTGGACGAACGACGACCAGAACCTCGTCGCCAAGTACATCGCCGTGGACAAGATGACGCCGGAGGCCGCCGCCGAGAAATGGGTGAAGGCGAACCCCGGCAAGGTCGACGCCTGGGTCGAGTAGTCCCCCCGCCCCTGCCGCCCGGCTCCTGCCACCCCGCCCCCAGGGCGCCCCGCTCCACCCCGTCCCCGTGCCCGGCGGGCTGTTCCGACAGCCCGCCGGGCACCGTCGTTCCCCGCCCGCCGCCGCCCGTTCCGGGCCTTCGCTGGGGTCCTCGGAGGTCCTTCTCCCGCCTCCGGCGGGCCTCTTGACACCCTCTCCGACGCCCGGCACATTGAGTTGCGCAACCTGAATCATGTTGCGCTGAAAGCAACTGGGAGGTTTGGCGATGACGGGACCCCGCGTGGTCATCATCGGAGCGGGCGTCGTGGGGGCGGCGCTGGCCGACGAACTGTCCGCCGCCGGCTGGACCGACGTCACGGTCGTCGACCAGGGGCCGCTCCCCGCCACCGGAGGCTCCTCGTCCCACGCGCCGGGCCTGGTCTTCCAGACCAACCCCTCCAAGACCATGACCGAACTCGCCCGCTACACCGTCGAGAAGCTCAGCTCCCTCGACGTCGGCGGACAGTCCTGCTTCCTCCAGGTCGGCGGCCTGGAGGTGGCCACCACCCCCGAGCGCCTGGCCGAACTGCACCGCCGGCACGGCTGGGTGACGTCGTGGGGTGTCGAGGCCCGGATCGTCGGACCCGAGGAGTGCGTCGCGCTCCACCCCCTGCTGGACCGCGCGCGCGTCCTCGGCGGACTCTTCGTCCCCACCGACGGCCTCGCCAAGGCGGTCCTCGCCGTCGAGGCGCAGACCCGGCGCGCCGCCGAGCGCGGCGTCCGCTTCCTCGAACGCCACGAAGTCCTCGCCGTCACCCAGGACGACGGCCGTGTCACCGGAGTGGTCACCGACCGCGGCGGCGAGCTCGCGGCCGACGTCGTCGTCTGCTGCGCCGGGATCTGGGGCCCCCGGGTCGCCCGGATGGCCGGCATGGAACTGCCGCTCACCCCGCTCGCCCACCAGCTCGCCTGGACCGGCCCCGTCCCCGCCCTCGCGGGCCAGACCGCCGAGGCCGTCCGCCCGATCCTGCGCCACCAGGACGCCGACCTCTACTACCGCGACCACCACGACCGGATCGGCATCGGTTCCTACGGCCACCGCCCCATGCCCGTCGCCGACGACATCGCCGCGTTCGACGAGACCGACGGGATGCCGTCCGTCCTGGCGTTCACCGAGGGCGACTTCGCCGACGCCTGGACCGAGACCCGGTCCCTGCTGCCCGCCACCCGTGACGCCAAGGTCGAGGAGGGCATCAACGGCCTGTTCTCCTTCACCACCGACGGCATGCCGCTGCTCGGGGAGTCCCCGCGGGTGAAGGGGTTCTGGGTCGCCGAGGCCGTCTGGGTCACCCACTCGGCGGGCGTCGGCCGGGCGATGGCCGAGTGGCTGGTGGACGGCCACTGCTCGTCCTTCGACCTCCACGAGTGCGACGTCAACCGCTTTGAGCCGCACCAGCTCGCACCCGACTACGTGCTCGCCCGCGGCTGCCGCAACTTCGCCGAGGTCTACGACATCATCCACCCGCTCCAGCCCGCCGGGGCCCCGCGCCCGATCCGCACCAGTGCCTTCCACCCCCGCCAGGAGGAGCTCGGGGCGTTCTTCCTGGAGGCGAACGGCTGGGAGCGGCCGCAGTGGTACGAGTCCAACGCCCCGCTGCTGGAGGGGCGTTCGATCCCCGCGCCGAACGACTGGGCGGCCCGCTACTGGTCGCCGGTCGTCGGCGCCGAGGCGCTGGCGACCCGGGAGACCGTCGCCCTGTACGACATGACCGCGCTCAAGCGCCTGGAGGTCACCGGACGCGGCGCGGCCGCCTTCCTGCAGCGGCTCACCACCGGCAATGTCGACAAGTCGGTGGGCTCGGTGACGTACACCCTGCTCCTGGACCACGACGGCGGCATCCGCAGCGACATCACGGTGGCCCGCCTCGGCCGCGACCTCTTCCAGGTCGGCGTCAACGGCAACCTCGACCTGGACCTGCTCACCCGGCGCCTGCCCGCCGACGGCACCGTCGCGGTCCGCGACATCACCGCGGGCACCTGCTGCGTCGGCCTGTGGGGGCCGCTCGCCCGCGAGGTCCTGCAGCCGCTCGCCGACACCGACTTCTCCGACCAGGGCCTGAAGTACTTCCGCGCCAAGCGGGCGCACATCGGGGCCGTCCCCGTCACGGCGATGCGCCTGTCGTACGTCGGCGAGCTCGGCTGGGAGCTCTACACCACGGCGGACCTCGGCCTGAAGCTCTGGGACACCCTGCTGGCCGCCGCCCGGCCGCTGGGCGGCGTCCCTGCCGGGCGCGGGGCCTTCAACAGCCTGCGCCTGGAGAAGGGATACCGCTCCTTCGGCACCGACATGACCTTCGAGCACGACCCGTACGAGGCCGGCCTCGCCTTCGCCGTCAAGGAGGACAAGGACGACTTCACCGGCAAGACCGCGCTCGCCCGGCGCCGGGAGCGGGTGCGGCGCAGGCTCACCTGCCTGACCGTCGACGACCCGGGCGACGTGGTGATGGGCAAGGAGCCGGTGTACGACGGCGACCGGCCGGTCGGCTATGTGACCAGCGCCGCCTACGGCTACACGATCGGCAAGGGCATCGCCTACGCGTGGCTGCCGGCGGAGCTCTCCGAGCCCGGGCGCGCCCTCGACATCGGGTACTTCGACCGGCGCGTGGCGGCGCGCGTCGCCGCGGAGCCGCTGTTCGACCCGGCCATGTCCCGCCTCCGCGGCTGACACCGCGCGGACGGCACGAGACCTCCGACGGCGCCGCTGAGAGGAATCCCCGCGCATGAACCCGCTCACCGCCCCCCTGTCTGCGCTCGACCCCGAGCTGCACGCCGCGCTGCGCGCCCGCACCGAGGCCCGGGCCGCCGCGCACCCGCTCTACCCGCACCTGCCGCAGGACGGAGACGTCGCCCGATGACCCCCCGCACCCCGGGGGCCGAGCTCCCCGAGCACCCGGACTTCCTCTGGCGCACGCCCGAGCCCAAGCGCGGCTACGACGTCGTGGTCGTCGGAGCCGGCGGGCACGGCCTGGCCACCGCGCACTACCTGGCGCGCGACCACGGCATCACCGACGTGGCCGTGCTGGAGAAAGGGTGGCTCGCGGGCGGCAACATGGCCCGCAACACCACGATCATCCGCTCCAACTACCTCTGGGACGAGAGCGCCGGAATCTACGAGCACGCCCTGAAGCTGTGGGAGGGGCTTGAGGAGGAGCTGGACTACCCGATCCTCTTCTCCCAGCGCGGAGTCCTCAACCTCGCCCACAGCCTCCAGGACGTGCGGGAGGGCGTCCGCCGGGTGGAGGCCAACCGGCTCAACGGGGTCGACGCCGAATGGCTCGACCCCGCGCAGGTCAAGGAGGTCTGCCCGATCGTCGACACCTCTCCGGACGTGCGGTACCCGGTGCTCGGCGCGACCCACCAGCCGCGCGCCGGCATCGCCAAGCACGACCACGTCGCCTGGGGCCTGGCCCGCTCGGCCGACGCCGCCGGGATCGACCTCGTCCAGAACTGCGAGGTGACCGGCATCGACGTCAGCGACGGCAGGGTCACCGGCGTACGCACCAACCTCGGGCCCATCGCCGCGGGCAAGGTGGCACTCTGCGCCGCCGGCCACTCCTCGGTGCTGGCGCGCATGGCCGGATTCGACCTGCCCCTGCAGAGCCACCCGCTGCAGGCGCTGGTGAGCGAGCTGCTGGAGCCCGTGCACCCCACGGTCGTCATGTCCAACGCGGTGCACGTGTACGTCAGCCAGGCCCACAAGGGCGAACTCGTCATGGGCGCGGGGATCGACGCCTACAACTCCTACACCCAGCGCGGCGCGTTCCACGTCATCGAGCGGCAGATGGCCGCCGCGCTGGAACTCTTCCCGGTCTTCGCCCGCGCCCACCTGCTGCGCACCTGGGGCGGCATCGTCGACGTCAGCCCGGACGCGTCACCGATCGTCGGACTCACCCCGGTAAGCGGCCTCTACCTCAACTGCGGCTGGGGTACGGGCGGTTTCAAGGCCACGCCCGGTGTGGGCCAGGTCTACGCGCACACCATCGCCCACGACACCCCGCACGCCCTGGCCGCGCCCTTCTCACTCGAACGATTTACCACCGGCGCGCTCGTCGACGAGCACGGCGCGGCCGCGGTCGCCCACTGAGGAGCCCGATCGATGCTGCTCATCCCCTGCCCCTGGTGCGGGCCCCGCGACGAGGCCGAGTTCCACTACGGCGGTCAGGCGCACCTCGCCTACCCGCGGGACCCGGCGGCCCTGACGGACGAGGAGTGGGCCCGCCACCTCTTCTTCCGCGACAACCCCAAAGGTCCCTTCGCCGAGCGCTGGATGCACGCCGCGGGCTGCCGCCGCTGGTTCGACGCGGTGCGCGACACCGCGACGAACCGCTTCGTCACCGGCGCCTCGGCCCCCGCGCCCGCCCGCGTGTCCACCCCCGCGCCCGCCCGCGTGTCCACCCCCGCGCCCGCCCGCGTGTCCACCCCCGCGCCCGCCGGCGCCTCCGCCGGCGCCTCCGCCGGCGAGGCGCCCCGCCCCGGCCCGTCCTGGCCCCCCGCCCCGGTCCCCGCCCTTCGTCCCGCGCGCGACCCGGCACAGCCCTTCCGGCTCGCCGAGGGCGGGCGCATCGACCGCGCCACGCCTGTGACGTTCACCTTCGACGGCACGGCGTACACCGGCTACCGCGGTGACACCCTCGCCTCCGCGCTGCTCGCCAACGGCGTCATCGCCACCGGTACCGGCATCAGGCTGGGGCGCCCGCGCGGCGTCTTCTCGGCCGGCGTCGAGGAGCCCAACGCCGTGGTGCAGATCGAGGCCCCCTTCCCGGAACCGATGATGCCCGCGACGACCGTGGAGCTCTACGACGGACTCGTCGCCACCGGCCTTCCCGGTCAGGGCAGGCTCGCCACCGGTCCCGACCCGGCCCGCTACGACGCCGTCCACGCCCACTGCGACCTGCTCGTCGTCGGCGCGGGCCCCACCGGGCTGGCGGCCGCCGCCACGGCCGCCGGCAGCGGCGCGCGGGTGATCCTCGCCGACGAGCAGCCCGAACCGGGCGGCAGCCTCCTCGGCAGCGGACGGCACCTGGACTGGGTCGCCGCGACCGAGGCCCTCCTCGCCGAGGAGAACGGGATCCGCCTCCTGCGCCGTACGACGGTTTTCGGCCACTACGACGACAACCACGTCCTCGCCCTGGAGCGCCGCACCCACCACCTCGGCGCCGCCGCCCCCGCCCATGTCTCCCGCGAACGCGTCCACCGCGTCCGCGCCCGCCGGGTCGTGCTGGCCACCGGCGCGCACGAGCGTTCCCTGGCCTTCCCGGACAACGACCGCCCCGGCGTCATGCTGGCCGGCGCGGCCCGCGCCTACGTGCGCCGGTACGGCGTCGTCCCCGGCCGCAGGGCCGTGGTGTTCACCACCAACGACAGCACCGGCGCCGTCGTCCGCGACCTGGCGGCCGCCGGCGTGGAGATCGCGGCGGTCGCCGACGCCCGCGACGGCGTGTACGTCACCGGCACCGAGGGGACGGACCGGCTGACGGCCGTGCTGCTCGGCGACCGGCGGATCGAGGCCGACCTGCTGCTGGTCTCGGGCGGCTGGAACCCCGTCGGCCACCTCTTCGGCCAGGCGGGCGGCGCCGTGCGCTACGACGAGGCCCGCGGCGCCTTCGTCCCGGTGCCCGGATCGACGCACCAGGCCGTGGAGTTCGCCGCCACCCCCGCGGAGGGCGTGGCCGCCGCCGCACGGGCGCTCGCCGCCGAGGGCTTCACGCCGGTCCGGCCCCTCCTCCCGCCGCCGGAACCGGGGCCCGGCCGCCCGCCGCTCACCCTCTTCGACGTCCCCGTGACCGCCCCCGGCCCGCGCTTCGTGGACCTGCAGCGGGACGTCACCGTGGCCGACCTGCGGCGCGCCACGGCGGCCGGGATGCGTTCGGTCGAGCACACCAAGCGCTACACCACCGCCGGCACGGCGAACGACCAGGGCAAGACCTCGGGCGTCCTGGCCTCGGGCGTCGTCGCGGGGCTGCTCGGCGTGGAGGTGTCCGCGCTCGGCACCACGACGTACCGCCCCCCGTACGCGCCCGTGTCCTTCGCCGCGCTCGCGGGCCGCGACCGGGGCGCGCTCCACGACCCGGTCCGGGTGACGGCGCTGCACGGCCTTCACGTCGCCGACGGCGCGGTCTTCGAGGACGTGGGCCAGTGGAAGCGCCCCCGTCACTACCCGCGCGCGGGCGAGGACATGGCGGCCGCCGTCCTGCGCGAGTGCCGGGCCGCCCGTGAGGACGTCGCCTTCATGGACGCCTCGACCCTCGGGAAGATCGACGTGCAGGGCCCGGACGCCGCGGAGTTCCTCGACCGGCTCTACACCAATGTGATGTCCACCCTGCGCCCGGGCATGATCCGCTACGGCGTCATGTGCCGCCAGGACGGCATGGTCTTCGACGACGGCACCGTGATCCGCCTCGCGGAGGACCGCTTCCTGGCCACGACGACCACGGGCAACGCCGCGGCCGTCCTGGACTGGATGGAGGAGTGGCTGCAGACCGAGTGGCCGCAACTGCGCGTCCACTGCACCTCGGTGACCGAGCAGTGGGCCACCGTCGCCCTCGTGGGCCCGCGCTCCCGCGAGGTGCTGGGCGCGCTCGCCCCCGGACTCGCCGTGGGCAGGGCCGAGTTCCCCTTCATGGCCTGGCGCGACGCGACGGTGGCGGGGGTGCCGGCCCGGGTGTGCCGGATCAGCTTCTCCGGGGAGCTGGCCTACGAGATCAACGTCCTGCCGTGGCGGGCGACCGCCCTCTGGGAGGCGGTGCGGGCCGCCGGCGCCACCCCGTACGGCACCGAGACCATGCACGTGCTGCGCGCCGAGAAGGGCTATCCGATCGTCGGCCAGGACACCGACGGCACGGTCACGCCGCAGGACCTCGGGATGGGCTGGGTCGTGTCGAAGAAGAAGCGCGACTTCGTCGGCAAGCGGTCGCACACCCGCGCCGACACCGCCCGCCCCGATCGCAAGCACCTGGTCGGGCTGCTGCCCGAGGACCCGGGGCTGCTGCTTCCCGAGGGCACCCACCTCGTCGCGGACCCGCTGCCGCCCCGGCCCCCCGTCACGGCGCTCGGCCACGTCAGCTCCAGCTACCGCAGCGCCGCCCTCGGCCGCACCTTCGCGCTCGCCCTGGTCAAGGGGGGCCGCGAGCGGGTGGGGGAGAGGCTCTACGCGCCCGTCGGCGGACGCCTGGTGCCCGTGACCGTCGCCTCCCCCGTCCTCTACGACCCCGAGGGGGCCCGCCGCGATGGCTGACACCGACACCCGCCTCAGTCCGCTGTCGGCCGCTGCCCGCCGCCTCACCGCCGTGACCCGGGCCTCGGGAGGCGCACTGCGCCTGGCCGAACTGCCCTTCCTCGCGCAGATCGACCTGCGCCTGGACCCGGGCGGCCCGGCCGCCGAGGCCGCCGGGCTCGCCCTGGGCGCGCCGCTTCCCCTGGAGCCGTGCACCTCCGTCCGCACCGGTGACCTGGCCGTCCTGTGGCTCGGTCCCGACCAGTGGCTCGTGGTGGGGCCGCCCGGCGCCCAGGGGGACCTGGAGGCCCGTCTGCGCAAGGCCGCGGGCGAGGCGCACGTCTCGGTCACCGACGTCTCCGCCCAGCGCACCATCCTGCTGGTCTCCGGACCCCGCGCCCGCGACCTGCTGGCGCACGGCTGCTCGCTCGACCTGCACCCGGAGGTGTTCGGCCCCGGCGCCTGCGCGCGGACCGCCCTGGCCCGCGCCCAGGTGGTGCTGGTGGCCAGGCAGGAGACGAGGGCGGGCTTCTGGGTGCTGGTCCACTCCTCCTTCGCCGGCTACCTCGCGGACTGGCTCCTGGACGCCGCCACGGAGTACGTGTGACGTGGGCCGCACACACCCCCTCTTAACTTGAATCTGCCATTCGCATTATCTAGCCTCGGGGCATGCGCCTGACGAAGTCCACCGACCTCGCGCTCCGCGCGGTGATGGCCCTGGCCGTCAAGGACGAGCCGTCCACCGCCCGGGACGTGGCCGAGGCGATGCGGGTCCCGTACTCGCACCTCGCCAAGGTCGTGGCCCGGCTGCAGCACCTGGGAGTCGTCGAGACCCGCCGCGGCCGCGGCGGCGGCCTCGAACTCACCCCCGCCGGACGGACAGCCTCGGTCGGCCGGCTGGTGCGGGAGCTGGAGGGGGTCGGCGACGTCGTCGACTGCGAGGGCGAGACGCCCTGCCCGCTCGCCGGTGCCTGCCGGCTGCGCGGCGCGCTGCGCCGGGCGCAGGAGGCCTTCTACGCCTCCCTGGACCCGCTGACGGTCGCCGACCTGACCGCCGCACCCACCGGGCCCGTCCTGGTGGGGCTGGTCGGCTCCGGCCCGCCCGGGCCGCGGGACTGATCCGGCCACCCCGCACCGACCGCCTACCGAGGGCGGCCTCCGCACGTCCTTTAATACGAATTACAGATACCAAATTAGGGAGCACGTCCATGCTCAGCGAGAAGTCCGCAGCGACCGTCCGCGCCACCCTGCCCGCCGTCGGCGGCGCGATCTCCGAGATCACCGCGCTCTTCTACGACCGGCTCTTCGACGCCCACCCCGAGCTGCTGCGGGACCTGTTCAACCGCGGCAACCAGGCGGCCGGCACCCAGCGCGAGGCCCTCGCCGGAGCCATCGCCCACTTCGCCACCGTGCTGGTCGAACAGCCCGGGCAGCGGCCCGACGCGATGCTCTCCCGCATCGCCCACAAACACGGCTCCCTCGGCATCAGCCCCGGCCAGTACCACATCGTGCAGAAGCACCTCTTCGCCGCCATCGCCGAAGTGCTGGGCGACGCCGTCACCGAGGAGGTCGCCGCCGCCTGGGACGAGGTCTACTGGCTGATGGCGAACGCCCTCATCGCCATCGAGCAGCGGCTGTACGCCGAGCGCGGCGTCCTGGCCGGGGACGCCTGGCGCCCCTGGGAGGTCGCCGGGAAGGTGCGGGAGGCCGAGGACGTCGTCTCCTTCCGGCTCCGCCCCGCGGACGGCCTGCCGCTGCCCGACTTCGGCCCCGGCCAGTACGTCTCGGTGCGCGTCGAACTCCCCGACGGCGCCCGGCAGATCCGGCAGTACAGCCTCTCCGGAGCCCCCGGCGACACCACCCGGCAGATCACCGTCAAGCGCGAGCGCGGTCTCGCCGGCGACCCGGACGGAGAGGTCTCGGCCCACCTCCACGACCACGTGGGCGAGGGCGCCCGCGTCGAGCTGTCGGCCCCCTACGGCGACATCGTCCTCGCCGACGACGGCGGACCCCTGCTGCTCGCCTCGGCCGGTATCGGCTGCACCCCGATGCTCGCCATGCTGCACCGGCTCGCCGGCGACGGCTACGCCGCGCCCGTGACCGTCGTCCACGGCGACCGCACACCGGAACACCACGCCCACGCCGCCGACCACCGCGCCCTGGCCGAGAAGCTCCCCGGCGGAAGCACCCACTTCTGGTACGAGGACCCGGGCACCGGCGCCGCTCCCGGCGACCGCGCCGGCCGGGTCGACCTGTCCGGCGTCGAGCTGCCCGACGGCCTGCGGGCCTACCTGTGCGGCCCGCTGCCCTTCATGCGCGCCGTCCGCACCCAGCTGCTGGAGCGCGGTGTGCCCGCCTCGGCCGTGCACTACGAGGTCTTCGGCCCCGACCTGTGGCTCGCCCGCGACTGACCGGCCACACTGGTCGGGTGACGGACAAGGCGGACAAGGCGGATAGGGCGGTCAAGCGCAGCGCGGGGATCCTGCTCTTCCGCGGCACCTCGGGCGACGCGCCCGAGGTGCTGCTGGCCCACATGGGCGGCCCGTTCTGGTCGTCCAAGGACGCCGGCGCGTGGACCATCCCCAAGGGCGAGTACGAGCCCGGTGAGACCGCCGAGACGGCCGCACGGCGTGAGTTCCTGGAGGAACTGGGCCTGCCGGTGCCCGCGGGCGAGTTGCTGCCGCTCGGCGACAACCGCCAGCCGGGCGGGAAGGTCGTGACCGTCTGGGCGCTGGAGGGCGACCTCGACACCGGCCTCGTGGTGCCCGGCACCTTCTCGATGGAGTGGCCCCGGGGCTCCGGCCGGGTCCGTGAGTTCCCCGAGGTGGACCGCGCCGCGTGGTTCCCGCTCGGCCCGGCCGCGCAGGGGAAGATCCTCTCCGCACAGCGGACGTTCCTGGACCGGCTGCGCCTGCTGCTCGACGGGGGCGGCGCGGCCGGAGACGGTCAGGAGGCCGGAGAGGCGTAGATCGACTCGATCTGCGCCGCGTACTCGGTGACGATGGTGTTCCTGCGGAGCTTGAGGGAGGGCGTCAGCATTCCGTTCTCCACCGAGAACTCGTGCGGCAGGATGCGGAACGCCCGGATCGACTCGGCGCGCGACACCGCCGCGTTGGCCATCGACACCGCCCGCTGCACCTCGGCGTGCACGTCGGGTTCGGCCATCGCGGTCCGCAGCAGGACCGCCTCCCGGTCCAGCGTGATCAGCGCCGCGACGAAGGGCCTGTTGTCGCCCACCACGATGCACTGCGAGACCAGCGGATGCGCCCGCAGCCGCTCCTCCAGCACCAGCGGCGCCACACTCTTGCCGCCGCTGGTGATGATGATGTCCTTCTTGCGCCCGGTGATCGTCAGGTAGCCGTCCGGGTCGAGCGAGCCCATGTCGCCGGTCGCCATCCAGCCGCCGCGGCGCCACACCTCGTTGTTCGCGACCGGGTCGGCGTGGTAGCCCGCGAAGACCGTCGCCCCCCGCACCAGCACCTCGCCGTCCGGCGCGATCCGCACCGCGCTGCCCGGCAGCGGACGGCCCACCGTGCCGAAGCGCACCTTCCCCAGCGGCTGAGCGGTCACCGCGGCCGTGGTCTCGGTGAGCCCGTACCCGTCGTGGATGGTGAGCCCCGCGCCCGCGAACAGCAGCGACAGCTCCCGGCCGAGCGGGGACCCGCCCGAGACCGTGTAGTTCACACGCCCGCCCAGCACCTCCCGGATCCGCGCGTAGACCAGCCGCTCGAACGCCGAGTGCGCCGCCCGCAGCAGCGGCCCCGGCCCCGGCCCGGAGCCCAGCGCGTGCCGCTCCACGGCCTCCGCGTAGCGCACCGCCACATCGGCGGCACGGTCGAAGACATGGCCCTTGCCGCCGCGGGCGGCGGCGTTCCGCGCACCCTGGATGATCTTCTCGTAGACGTACGGGACGGCGAGCAGGACCGTCGGCCGGAAGGAGCGGAACGCCGGGAGGAGTTCGCCCGGCGCCAGGTCGGGCTGGTGGCCGAGCAGCACGCCCCCGCGCACCGCGCAGGTGGTCACCATCAGCCCGTAGATGTGCGACATCGGCAGGAACGCCAGCACCGACGGCCGCACCCCCGGCGGGGCGAAGATCGAGCCGTACCCGGCCAGCAGGGTGTCGCACTCCGCGGCGAGATTGGCGTGGGTGATCAGACAGCCCCTGGGCGGTCCCGTGGTGCCCGAGGTGTAGGCGATCACCGCCACCGACTGCGGCTCGACCGCCCAGCGCAACTGGTCCAGCAGCACCGGATGGACCTGCCGGCCGAGCGCCGCCAGCCACGGTACGCACCCCGCGTCGAGCTGCCAGATCCGGCGCAGCGCGGGCAGCGTGTCGCACACGGCGCCCACCGTCATGGCGTGGTCCTCGTGTTCGACGACGATCGCGACCGCCCCCGAGTCGGCCAGGATCCACCGGACCTGCTCGGCCGATGAAGTCGGGTACACCGGGACGATCCGGGCGCCCACCGACCACAGTGCGTAGGAGAACAGCGTCCACTCGTACCGGGTGCGGGCCATCACGGCCACCGGCTCGCCGAAGCGGATGCCCTCCGCCACCAGGCCCCGGGCCAGTTCGGCCACCTCGTCCCGGAAGGCCGCGGCGCCGACCTCCCGCCAGCGGTCGCCCCCGGACCCGTCGCGCCGGGCCAGCACGGCCGCTTCCGGGCGCCTGTCGGCCGTCTCGTACACCGAGTCGGCGAGTCCCCCCGACCGCAACTCCGCCGCCCGGGGCGGAAGGCTGAACTCGCGCACGGCGCCCCCTTCCGCGAGCCGGTGCCCCGCCGCAGCGAGACGGCAGGCAGGGAAGATATCCGGCGTTTGCGCCACTTGCCTAGAGGTGGGGCGGAAACGGCAGCGACTGACGTGAACGGGTGCCTCCGGGCGTGGGGATGACCGAGTACTCCACGGGCCGGCAGGTGGAAGTGGTGGGGGATGGGGGCAGGGATCGCTGCAGGTGGTCTCGGCTTTCAGGGTGCGAGGGAGAAGTAGTTCTCTTCTTCCTGGCTGAAGTGCAGGCGCAGGACGGTGTTGAGGCCGTAGAGGCAGGAGCGCAGGTCGTCGAGTTGTTCGGGGGCCAGGCTGCCATCAGGGTGGGCCAGTTGCAGGTGGGTGGCGATGCGGCGGGAGAGGCGTTCGATCTCGGTGTGGGCGCGGCTCATGGTGGCGGTGGCTTCCGGGCCGCCGAGGGTGGGGGCGAGGGCGGGGTAGAGCTGGTGTTCTTCGGCGTATTCGTGGGGCAGGAGCCGTTCGGTGAGCAACCGGTGGATCTCCGCCACGGTCGAGAACGCCTTGGGGCCCGGGGTGTCGGAGAGGCGGTCGGCGGCGTCGCGTACGGCGTCGAGGACGTCCTGAAGGTCGTCGTGTTCGGCGGCGAAACGGTGGATGAGGTCTTCGGCGGCGGGGGAGAGGGCCGGGCGTGCGGCCTGGTCGACGCGCAGGGCGCGCAGGGCGTTGAGGATGACGGCGACGTCGATGGCTTCCTGCAGCAGCGCGCCGGCGGCGGGCGGGAGCAGGCCGACGGCAGCCGCGGCCATTGCGGCCAGGGACATCAGCATGCCGCCCAGGGCACTTTGGACGGCGATACGGCGGGCACGTTGGGCGATGCTGACGGCGTCGGCGAGGCGGTCGACGCGGTCGGTGGTCAGGACGATGTCGGCGGCTTCGGAGGAGGCGGTGGAGCCGCGGGCGCCCATGGCCACGCCGACGTCGGCAGCGGCGAGGGCGGGGGCGTCGTTGACGCCGTCGCCGACCATGACCGTGACCGCGTGCTCGCGCTCTTCGCGGACGGCGGCGACCTTGTCGGTCGGGCTGAGTTCAGCGCGTACGTCGTCGAGGCCGAGGACGGCGGCTACTTCACGGGCGGGTGCGGCACGGTCGCCGGTGAGCATCAGCAGCCGTTCGATGCCTGCCGTGCGCAGGTGGCGCAGCGTGCGTGGGGCGTCGTGACGCAGGGGGTCGCGCAGCAGGATGGCACCGGCCGGCTGTCCGTCGAGGGCCAGCCAGGCGACGGCCGCGCCGTCGAGGAGGGCGCGGTTGTCGGCGGCCCGGGCCCAGGCGGGGCGTGTGGCTCTGGGGCCGAGGCGGCCGATGGAGACCCGGTGGCCGTCCACGGTGCCGGTGGCACCCCTGCCGGGTTCTTCGGTGACGTCCGTCGGAGCGGACAGCTTCAGTTTGCGTTGCCGGGCGGTGTCGACGATGGCCTGGGCCAGGACGTGGGGCGAGTACTGGTCGACCGAGGCCGCCAGACGTAGTACCTCCGCGGGTTTCCGGCCGGGGGCGGCGGTGACGTCGAGGACACGGGGACGGCCGCGGGTGAGGGTGCCGGTCTTGTCGAGCAGGAGGGTGCGGGCGTGGCCGAGGTTCTCCAGTGCGCCGCCGTCGCGGATGACGACGCCGAGGCGGGAAGCCCGGGACAGGCCTGAGACGATGGCGACCGGGGCGGCCAGCAGCAGGGGGCACGGGGTGGCGACGACCAGGACGGCGACCGCGCGTACCGCGGAACCGCTGATCAGCCAGGCCAGCCCCGCCACGACGACGGACAGGGGCAGGAACCAGGCCGCGTAGCGGTCGGCCAGCCGTACGACCGGTGCGGACTCGGCCCCGGCCTGCTGGGCCATGCGGACGATTCCGGCGTAGGTGCTGTCGCGTTCGGTGGTGGTTGCGCGCAGTTCGAAGGCGCCACCGGCGTTGACCACGCCGCTGCGCACCGCTTCGCCCTGGACTCGCTCGACCTGGAGGGGTTCACCGGTGAGCACTGCCTCGTCGAGGACGGCGGTCGCGTTTTCCACGCGGCCGTCGACGGGCACGACCTCCCCGGGGCGGACGACAAGCAGGTCTCCGGCGGCGACTTCTCTCAGGGGGACCGTGACCACTCCGGTGGCGGTGCGGCGGTGTGCCGAGCGCGGGGCGTGTTCGAGCAGGGCGCGCAGGTCGTGGGACGCGCGCCGCTGGGCGGCGGCTTCCAGCGCGCGGCCGGTGGCGAGCATGAGCGCGATCAGAGCGCCGGCCAGGTATTCGCCCACAGCCAGGGTGCCGCCGAGCGCGAGTACCGCGATCACGTCGACACCGGCGTGTCCACGCCGTAGCGCGGCCAGCACCCACCCGATCGCGGGGACGACGGCAGCAACGGTGCCCAGAGCCCAGAACAGGTCGGCGAGGCCGCGGGCATCGGCGAGCCAGGCGATGCCGCCACCCGTCAGCGCTGCCGCGGTGACGGCCAGGAGGACAGGTTCGAGCCAGGAGGTGACCGCGGCGGCCAGGTGACGTGGTCGTGCTGTGGTGTGGTTCATGGCGCACCTCGGTCTGTGCGGCGCGGTGACCGTCAGGGCTGTGTCTCTCCATCCCATCGTGGCATCAAGCCCCGGAGACAGGGGCCGTCCGGCTCTGCTCCGGGTTCGGACGGCTGGTGGTGGCATCTGGTCGTCGTCACCGGCCGGTGACGAGGCGGAGGGTCCGGACGGCGCAGGGTACGGCGGCCGCGGCGCCCCCAGTGGCCGCCCAGTGGCCGCCCACTGGCTGTCGGATGGCTGCTGCTGCGGGCACTGTCCGGTGCACGCGTCCTCAGCCCGGACAACTGCGCGCGTATGCAGCAGCAGACGAAGCGTGACAACGAGTAACCGCCGTTCACTCGGATGACGGTCCGGCCTGGCCAGTCATGGGTGTCCTTGGTGCCATGGCGTAGGTGTCCGCAGCAATTCCCGAAGATGAGGAGGGCAGTGTGATTCCGCACCGAATATGCGCCCTGGCAGCAGTGGCGCTGGCCGTCGGCCTCAGCACCCCCGCCGTCGCCGTCCGTCCGCCCGCGGGCGGTATGCCGCACGGCCTGCACGCCGGAACTTCCGCGGATCTGGAGAAATCCCTGCGGGGCGAGGCGTTCGCCAACGCCTCGTACTCGGTCTTCGCCGAGCAGGCGCGAGGCCAGAAGCTGCCCGCCGTGGCCACGCTGTTCCAGCGGGTGGCCTCTGTCGAGCTGGGAGAGCACTTCACGGAGGCGGCGACCCTGACCGGCCTGGTGGGCAGCGACGCGGCCAATCTCCGCGCCGCGGTCGAGGGCGAGTCGTACGAGTCGCGGGTGATGTACCCGGGCTTCGCCCGGCAGGCCAAGGAGGACGGCGACACCAAGGCCGCGGAGTTGTTCACGGAGATCGCCAAGGACGAGGCGGCCCACCACCAGCGGTTCCAGGCGGCGCTGCGCGTGCTGACGACGGGCAAGGGCAGCATCCCCAAACCGCCGGGCGTCAATCCGGAGCGCGTGCGCGCGGGCATGCCCCAGGTCCGTGCCGCCCGCACCAAGGCGAACCTGGACACCGCCATGCACGGCGAGGCGCTGGCACACGCCAAGTACGCCCTGTTCGCCAAGCACGCCCAGGCGTGGGGCAACAAGGCCCTGGCGCGGCTGTTCACCGGCGCAGGAGACATCGAACTGCGCGAGCACTTCACCGGTGAGGCGGCACTGGCAGGGCTGGTCCGCTCCACGCGCGACAACCTCACCACGGCCGTTAACGGTGAGCAGTACGAATCGCGCACGATGTACCCGGACTTCGCGCGGAAGGCACAGGCCGCCGGCGACACCGGAGCAGCCGCCCTGTTCCGCAACGACGCCGACGACGAGGCCGGCCACGCCCGCGACTTCGTCGCCGCACGCCAAGCGCTGCGGTGACCGTGCCGCAGTGCGGCTGAGTTAGGCGATTCCGGGCCGGGCCGGGTTGGTCGCCGCGGTCCGCACTCCGCACGTCAGTGGGCGTTCAGACGTTCCGTCAGGGACTGCGGCCCGGTTCCGTTTCGGCCCCTGCCGGAGCCGGGTTGAGCCGGGCCCGGGTCAAGCGGGCCGTCAGGTAGGTGGCCACGAAAACGCCAAGGGTCCCTGATCGTCGCGTGCCCCCCGGCCGGAGCGCTCGCCGCCGACGACGGGCGTGAACCGCTGCCCGCGGTCGTATCGCTCCGGCTCGGCGACGCGCCACCCGGCTCCGCGAACGCCCCGCCTACGGCCAGGCAGCTCTCATCGCCTGCGACCGCCTGGTCCGCACCCTCACTGCCCAGTGCGTCGAGGTCCAAGCCCTGCAGGGCCTGGATGCGACGCGCGGTCCCGACAACAGCCACAGCACCGCTTGCGCCCGACCGAGCATCAGCGTCCACACCTTCGCCGCCATCCTCAACCGGCGACGCCGCTGCGTCCGCGTCCGACGGCACATCCGATCGCGGGCCCACAACGAAAGGTGATTTCCCGCTGACCTGGACCCGCCTGACGGCGGCCATACCGGCGGGATTGATGGTGGCCACCGGAGGCAGGCCGCCGCCGAGCCGAAGCCCCCCTCCGCGACCGTGCGGCTGGTGACCGGTGACCGGGTGACCGTGACGACGCCGCCCGGAGGACGGCGCACCGCCACGGTACAACCCGGCCCCGGGCGTACACCTGCCGTTCAAGACGCTGGAGGGGGACGGCAAGGTGCTGATGGTCATGCCGTTCGACGCCGAGACGCTGGTGGCCGCCGGCATCATCCTCGCGGGACTGAACCCCACCGTCCGTTGAGGGAGCCGGTCCGCAGCAGGGTGTTGCCGTGGTCGGTGTGTGCGGGTTCGGACGGCCTCGCCTACGGGTGAGGCCCGCCCCGCGTCTGAATGGGGACAGCGCCCCACCGGGCGCGGACCCCATCCGGCTGCCGGGTCAGACCATGAGGCTCACTCGCTCGTTCACATTCAGCAGTGTCTTGCCGTAGACCTCCAGGCCGACGGCAGGGATCAGGCCGGCGTGGCGGGCTGCGGTGTTCGCATCACGCCAAATGCGCTGCAGGGTGTTTGCCTCGGCGAAGGCAGAGGCGCCGTGCGCGTCCAGCAGGATGCCGATGGCCTCGAGGATCTGGCGGGCCGCGTAGCCCGCCTCGGCCCTGATGTGGGCGCGCGCGGCATAGTCCAGAGGACCGGCGGCGGCCGCCTGGTCGACCTGCGAGGTCGCGCGGTGGGTAAGAAGCCTGGCTGTCTCGATCTTCAGCGCGGCCTCGGCCACCTGCGTCTGGATCCCCACCGAGTCCGCCTGCCGGTTGTGAACGGTGAACGACAGCGGCTTGGACACCGCTGCACGTACCACCACGTCCAGAGCCGCCTTGCCCAGCCCGAGCAACGGACCGAGCAGGCACAGCAGCAGCATCGGGCCGAACGAAGCGCCGTACAGCTCCTCCTCGCGGGGCGAGCGCGGGTAGACCCCCTCCGCCGCCGCCGGAACCGACAGGACGCGGTGCGCGGGGACGAACACATCCCGCGCGACGAGGGTGTTGCTGGCGGTACCCCGCATCCCGGCGGTGTGCCAGGTGTCCTCGATGACCAGTTCCGAGGCGGGAATCAGCACCAGGGCCTGGTCCGCGACCGCACCATCCTCGTCCTGCAGGAGTGCGCCGACCGCCGCCCAGGTCGCGTACGGCGCGCCGGAGTTGTACGACCAGCGGCCGCTGACCCGCCAGCCGCCCGCCACCCGCTCGCCGATGCCCGTCGGTGCAGCCACACCGGTCACCCGTGCATCAGGGTCGGTTCCGAACACCTCCTCCTGGGCCTGATCCGGAAACAGGCACGCCAGCCAGTTCGTCACGGAAATGATCATCCCGACCCAGGCCGCCGAGCCGTCGGCTTCGCCGAGGGCCTCCGAGACATCGGTCAGGGTGCGCAGATCCGCCTCCTGACCGCCGTATCGCTTCGGTGTCAGCAGCCGGAAGACGCCGGCGTCGGACAGCGCATGGACGATCTCGGCTGGTACGACGCGGTCCCGGTCACCGCGAGCGGCGTGTTTCCGCAGCAGCGGCCGCAACGCGGCCGCCGCCGCGACCGACTCGGACGTGGGACCGGCCTCGACCGGCCCGCCGGGCACGCCGTGGGATGTGGAGCTGTGCATATGTGTCTTCTCCGTCGTGGTCGTTGAGTGTGCTGCCCGAGGCGCGGCGCTGCCGGCGGAGACAGCAGGTGTGCCGCCCCGCCGCCCCGGCGCCGGAACGAGACCCGCCGGCGCCTTGACCCGAAAGGCGGCCGGACCGGGCGGGGCGGGACGTCAAGCCGGCAATGCCGGCAACGCTGCCGACACCTTCGTCGTCCGTGGATGGCAGGTGTCCCATCCGCGGTGACGTCCGGTTGTTCGCATGCCGTGGCAGTCCGTGTTGAGCTGCTGCCAGGGTGCGTCAGCCCGGCGAGAGGCACGGGCGCCGGCACGGGCGAACTCGGCCCGAACGCTTGGCGCCCGGCTTCACGGGTATCGATCTTATATCGAGCGTTCGTTAAATTTTCGGGTCATGGTGGGCCCGCGGCCCGAGGAGGGAAACGGTCTCGCGCGCGACGTCAGTCGAGGGTCTGCGCGGTCTGCTGGCGGGAAGCGTTGCCAATGGCCTCCATCAGCATGTGGCGCGAGTGGGCGTAGGTGAAGTCGGGGGCTGTGTGGGTGCCTTCGCGCAGGTCGCGTCCCAGGTGGGTGTAGAGCGCGGCGACGTTCCGGGCGGGGCCGACGAGGCCGTCGGGGATACCGGCGGAGTACTCGGCGGGCACCTCGAGCTTGGACACGGTGGCGTCTTCGCCGAAGCCGGCTTCGAGGGTGAGGTCGGTGACCTGGATGTTGCCCCAGGGGGCGGTCAGGACGATGTCGCCGTCGGTGCCGTTGATCTCCCAGCGGAAGTTGTCGCCGCGGGAGGCGCCGCCGCGGTAGAAGACCGAGGCCGCGGCGCCGTTCTCGAGGGTGCCGATGACCGAGATCTGGTCGGGGGCGGTGACGGGGAACACGGTGTTGCCGTCGTCGGTGACGGTCACCTCGGTGCGGCCGTGTACGAGGTTGGCCGACAGGTGGTCGAATTCCCCGAGGGTGACATTCAGTGCGTCGATGGCGTGCAGGGCGGCGCCGGACAGGGGGGTGGCGCCCTGGGACTCGTCGTACCAGTAGGTGTGGGCCTTGGTGGTCTGCCCGTTCCACACCATGCCGGAGGCGACGAGGGAGGTGCCGATGACCCGGCCGATCCTGCCGTCCTGGACCAGGTCGCGCGCGTAGCGCAGTTCGGGGTGGTAGCGGCCCTGCAGGCCGATGGCGGTGCGCACCCCGGCGGCGTCGGCGCGCTGGGTGAGTTCGGTGGCCTCCGCCAGGTTCAGGGCCAGCGGCCATTCGCTGTAGACGGTCTTGCCGGCGTCGATCGCGGCGGAGATGAGCTCCCGGTGGTGGGGGACCTTGACCGCCACCACGACGATGTCGATCCCCGGGTGGGCCAGCAGGGCGGCGTGGTTGTCGTAGGCCGCCTCGACGCCGAATTCCCGCACGGCCGCCTCGGCGGACTCGCGGCGGGAGGTGCTGACGGCGCGCAGTGTGAAGTCGGGGTGGGCCTTGAGGGCGGGGATGTGGCTGATGGAGGCCCAGCCGCCCGGGCTGCCGCCGATGATGCCGACGCCGATGGTGCTCATGTTGTCACTCCTGTCATACGGGCCCTGTGCGGGCCGAGGGGAAGGTGGGGGTCGGTACTACTTCTTCGGTGCGGCGGACGGCGTCCAGTTGGGAACGGTGTCCACCCGGAACCGGGACAGCACGGAGCTGGAGATGTACCAGTGGCCGTGGATCCGCTGATACGTGTCGCGGTACTCGCCGTAGCCGTGGAAGCCGTTCTTGTAGCTGGACCCGGCCGGGAAGCTCACGTAGTCCTCCATCGCCCAGATCGCCGTGGCACGGTTCCCGTGCACCTGGATCTCGGGCAGGAAGCCCTGGTGGGCGGTGGGCGCGTCACCCAGCAGCGCTGCCGTGTTCTTTGCGAGGTCCTTGCCGCTGTTGTACTTCACACCCACGTCGATGGTGGGGTGGGCGGTGAAGAGCGCGGCCAGCTTGGACCACTGCTTGCTGTCGATGTAGCGGAAGTAGCGCGCCTTCAGCTGGCGGATGTCCTCGATGTCGGCGAGCCGCTGCACTGTGGCCGCGTTGTGTGCCGCAGCGGACTGGGCGGGGTGGTGCGCGGCGGACGCGGGCTGGGAGGCCCAGGCGGCCGCGCCCGCGCCCCCGCCGGCCAGCAGTGCGGCCACGGCTGCTGCGCCGACCACACGTGAACGCCATGCGGAAGGCGTGCGGGATTCCTGCTTGCTCATGCTGTGTCCTTTCGGCGCCGCATCGGTGCGCGGGCGATGGTCCTTGAGTTCCGGGCCTGGGGCTACCGGCGTGGCGCTCACCGGGGATGCGCCGCTGCCGGTCGGTTGCGACCCGGCCACGTCAGCCAGTGAACCCTATGTGGAACGATGCGTCAAAAAAATAATCGAATTTTCTGCCTCAAATGTGAGAAATATTTGTAGCGATCGTTCGGGGCGAAGATCGCTCGCTCGTCGCCCGCACGCGCCGCTCACGCAGTGAGTCCCCCCGTCCACCTGGCCGGCCGGCGGACTCGATTCGGTCCGACGCCCTGGGCAGCCTCTGCGTCCCAGGGTTGTGGCGCCCGCGGCCAGGCCGATCGGCAGCCGGGTACGGCCGCCGGTGGCGCGAGGCTCGGGGCGGCCACCGAGGGCAGGTCAGCCGCACGATCGATGAGCCGGGTCGTGGCCTCGGGGTGGGAGACAGGTGCGGCGTGCGAGGACGGCACTTCAACCGAGACGGCATGGGCCCCGGGTCCAAGACGGGGCGCCGGGTTTTCACCCGGCTCCGTGGCGGCGGTGCACACGTGGCGCCACCGCCCTGCGGTCAGCCCGGGTGGTGGGCGGGCGGTTGCGCCGTGCCCACCGGGACGGAGCGGCGTGCCATCCACTGGACCAGGGGTTGGAGTGCCTTCAGCAGTGCCTGGCCGTCCGCGGTCAAGCGGTAGCGGACCTGCACGGGCGTGGTCGGCATCACCGTGCGCTCGATCAGCCCCTCGGCGGCCAACTCCTTCAGGCGCTGGGTCAGCAGGCGGTCGGAGATACCACCGACCATCGTCCGGAACTCCCCGTGGCGCCGGGCGCCATGTGCGGCGGCCGCCAGAATTCCTCCCGTCCAACGTCGCCCGACAAGCTCCAGCGCGCCCAGCAGATTCGGGCAGGCGCTGTCGTCGATGGTGCGTTCTGTGCACTGCGCGGATGGTGAAGCATGCATTCCTGAAACTCCAATACGAGGACGGTTGCCTGGTTCACGGAGACTGAGGGTCGGCCGGAGAGCCGGCACACCTCCCGGCACCGGCCGGCGGGATCGGCGCGCGTTGCACGACGGTTGCCGCATCTGGATCTCGCTGTGGCACCGCTCTGCTGCCGCCGTTGTCAACGCGCCGGCGACGAGCGCCGTTTTCTCGTTCTCGGGAGGGACGACGGTGCCCGGTGCGGGCCCGGCGGGAGCCCGGCACGGAAGGTCTTGAGGGTCAGCGCCGGGCGGGGGCTGCTCCGCCGGCGTGGGCGGCGCCGTCGGAGGGCGCCGCGGGCGGGATGGCGAAGTTGCGATTGAAGACGTTGTCCGGATCCCATGCGGCCTTCAGGGCGCGGAGCCGGGTGAGGACGGGCTCTGGGAAGGCGTCCGCCAGACGGGCCGGGTCGGTGTCCGTCTCGAAGCTGGGGTACATGCCGTTCAGGTGCGGGTACAGCCGTGCCCAGTGGGCGTTCATGCGGCTGACATGGCTGGAGGCGGTGGCGGCGATGACGGAGAAGTTCTGGGTGCGGTGCGACCAGGCCATGGCGTCCTCCGGGATGTCGTGCACGGCGCCGCCCATCGAGCGGAACTGCATGACCATGACGTCGCCCGACTTCATCGCCTTCTCGACGATGGCGGCTGCCTCCGGGGTGATGTGGTCCAGCAGCCCGCTGCGGGTGTTTCCCAGGCCTTGGCCGCGGTGCTGGTTCTCGGGCGGGGCGACGATCAGGTGGTACGGGACGAGCTGCGCCTGCTGGTCCAGGACCGGGCCGGCGCCCATGAACGGGGTCAGGGCGTTCTGCGCGTCCTCGATGTCGTCTCCCGCGTAGACCAGGGTGATCTGTGCGGTGACCGGCCCGCCGCGGTGGCCGGGGAACAGCGATATGAAGCTGGTGATCTCCCGCGGGGCGGCTTCGACCAGCCGTCCCCATTCCAGGAGGAAGTCGGCCGTGTCGGTGGCGTCCACGACCAGGGTGGCGTAGGCGACGTTCTCGACCTCGTACGCCTGCAGTTCGAAGGCGGTGACGATGCCGAAGTTGCCGCCCGCGCCCCGGATCGCCCAGAACAGTTCCGGGTGGTGCTCGGCGTCGACGCGCAGCCTGCGGCCGTCGGCGACGACGATCTCGGCGGCGGTGACGTGGTCGATGGTCAGGCCGTGCTTGCGGGCCAGGTAACCCAGACCGCCGGCGGTGGCGAGGCCGCCGACACCGACGTCGCCGTAGTCGCCGGAGCTCATGGCCAGCCCGTGGGGTGCGAGCGCGCGGGCGACATGTCCCCAGCGTGCGCCGGGGCCGACGCGGATGCGTCCGGTGGTCCGGTCCAGGACCTCGACGGAGTTCATCTTCGACAGGTCGATGACGATGCCGCCGTCGTTGGTGGACCGGCCGCTGATGCCGTGGCCGCCGCTGCGTACCGAGAGCGCGACGTTCTGGGCGCGCGCGTAGGCGAGGGCGGCGACGACGTCGTCTGCGTTCTCGGCCCGGATGACCAGGGCGGGTGATCCGGAGTGGATGTAGCTGTGGCGGACGTCCTCGTAGGCCGGGTCGCCCGGCTCGACGACCTTCTGCGCCAGGGATTCGGGGACCGCGTCGTAGTCGATGGTGTCGCGCCGCCCGGCGAGGACGACAGCCGTTCGGTCGGGCACCGTGCCGGTGCCGGCGGGGGCGGTCGACCGCTCGCGGGCGACGGCCTCGCGCAGGGCGGGTGCCACCTCCTCGCCGAAGGTCCGGATCAGCCGGGGGTCGTCGCGGCCGATGAGGAACGCCGAGAAGCCCTGCTCCAAGACCAGTGGAAGCAGTTCTTCGACCCACTGTCGAGGCGGGCCCTGGAGGTGGCCGCGCCGGGTGGTGGTGAAGTCCACGCTGAAGAGGTTGAGCAGGCGCCGGATCTCCTTCGGGTCGCGGCCCTCCGCGTGGGCGGCGTCGTCGATGATCTTGTTCGCCTCCGTCATCCCCGGGGTCCGGAGGTATTCCAGTGTCGGAAGCCAGCCGTTGGCCTTGCGGCCTGTCAGGCTCAGCATGCGCGGTTTGTAGGCGCCCAGCCACACGCTGATGTCGTGAGAGGGGCGCGGCCCCCGCTTCATCGACGGGACGGTGTAGTGCTCACCCTGGAAACGCAGGGAGCCGCGCTCGCCGCTGTCCCAGGCGCCGCGGAGGATGTCGATCGCCTCGTCGAGCGCCTCGACGCCCTGCCCAGGGCTCAGACGGGGTCCGCCCATGCCGTGAACGGCGTCGGGGAAGGCGCCCGCGCCGAGTCCGAGTTCGAACCGGCCCCCGGACAGGACGTCGATGCTCGCCGCCGTCCGGGCGAGCATCGCCGGTGGCCGCAGGGGCAGGTTCGTGACGTTCGCCGACACGTGGATGCGGCTGGTTCTGGCCGCCACCCAGGTCAGCAGCGTATAGGTGTCAAGAAAGTCCGCATTGTACGGATGGTCCTGGAACGTGGCGACGTCCAGCTGGGCAGCCTCCGTGAGTTCCGCAAGCGCCACGGCTCGCGCCGGGTCCTGTGCGGTGGGGGTGATGAATGTGCCGAGCAAGAGCTCGTGGCCGTAGTCGGGCATGCACTTCCTCTGGGTGGGCTGTCAGGCAGTTCATCTATCGAATATATGGTATCGAAAGCAACACATCTATGAAGCTGCACATTCCTGGCGTCTGGGCGAAGAGACGGACGACTACCGCGGGGCACCGGCGAAAGGTCGCCGCATGCCGCGGCTGCGGGGGGCAGGACGCCTGGCGCGCGGTGATGGGTCAGGCCGTGGAGCGCCGCCGGCCGCACCGTTCGCGCGCAGTACGGTGCGGCCGATGATGTTGCACCCGATGGTTACGAGGCGGTGTTGCCGTGGGCAGGCTGGTCGCCGGCCGGTGAACTGCCGGCACGGTCCGGGGCGTGGATGCTGGCGAGCAGGCGCAGGCGTTCCTCGGAGGCGCTGCCCGGCTCCGCGTGGTAGGTGATCAGCGTCTGCCCGGCGCCCGGGATGAGCAGCTTTTCGTAGCGCAGTTCCAGTGGGCCGGCCTGGGGGTGGCGGAACAAGGTGGTGCCGGTGGTCTTGTGCTTGACGTCCTGGCGGCCCCAGAGGGTGCGGAAGCGTTCGCTGCTCAGGGTGAGCTCGCCGACGATCTCGACGAGTCGCGGGTCGTGGATGTCGGCGCCGACGATGGAGCGCAGGTAGGGGACGACGCGGGCGGTCATGTCGTCCCAGTCCTGATGGAGCTCCCGCATCTCGGGTTCGAGGAATGCGGCGAGGATGCCGTTGTGGCCGGGGGCGTTGAAGGGCGAGAGCGCGATGGCGAGCTCGTTGGCGGCGAGTATGTCCATGTACTTGCCGTGGACGTATGCCGGTGTGAGCGGCCAGGATTCGATGAGGGTGCGAATGCCGTCGCTGACTTTCTCGGGCCTGCGGGGCCGCTTGCGCTGAGGGCTTTTCGGTGCGGCGATCTGCAGCAGGTAGGCCGTGGCCTCCTCGTCCAGCCGCAGTGCGCGGGCGATGCTGCGCAGGACCTGCTCGGAGGGATTCTTGTCGCGGCCCTGCTCCAGGCGGTTGTAGTAGTCGGAGCTGATTCCCGCGAGGAAGGCGACCTCCTCGCGGCGCAGCCCCGGGACACGCCGGTTGCCTTGATCGGGAATGCCGGCCTCGTCGGGTGAGATGAGCTCCCTGCGGGCGCGCAGGTAGCGACCCAGTGCGTTGGCGTCTTCGGTGGCTGGCATGTTTCCAGCGTACGAAGGCATGCCGGTTCCCTGGGTGGCCCTGCCGGTCCCGGTCTCAGCCCGTCCTGGTCCGCCTGGCGTCATTCGGTACAGCCTGGCGGGACAGTCCGCGAACCAGGAGGAATGCATCACATGTCCCAGCTCTTCACCACCGAGTTCAACCGCGACAGCACCGCCTCCGAGGTGATCGAGGGCGTCGACCTGTCCGGCAGGCGGGTGGTCGTCACGGGGGCCAACTCGGGCATCGGCGTCGAGACCGCCCGCGCTCTGGCGGCCGCCGGCGCCGAGGTCACACTCGCCGTGCGCCGTCCCGAGGCCGGCGAGCAGGCCGCAGCTGACCTGCGCAAGGCCACCGGGAACGACGCGATCCACGTCGCCCGCCTGGATGTGTCCGACCTGGAGTCGGTCCGCGCGTTCACCGCCGCCTGGCAGGGCCCGCTGCACGTTCTGATCAACAACGCCGGGATCATGATGCCGCCGGAGCTCGAGCGCGGCATCGCCGGCCACGAGCAGCAGTTCGCCACCAACTACCTGGGGCACTTCGCCCTGACTCTGGGGCTGCACCGTGCGCTCGCCGACGCCGACGGTGCGCGCCTGGTCTCGGTGTCCTCCGGCGGCCACCTGTTCTCTCCCGTCGTCTTCGACGACATCGACTTCCGCTTCCGCCCCTACGACGCACTCACCGCCTACGGGCAGTCCAAGACCGCGGAGGTCCTCCTGGCCGTCGAGGCGCAGCGCCGCTGGGCCGGTGAGGGCATCACGGCCAACGCCCTGCACCCCGGTGCGATCGCGACCAACCTGCAGCGCCACACCGGCGGTCTGCGGACACCCGAGCCGTACCGCAAGACGGTCGAGCAGGGCGCCGCGACCACCGTGTTCCTCGCCGCGTCACCCCTGGTCGAAGGCGTCGGCGGCCGCTACTTCGAGGATGTCAACCAGGCACCGGTGGTCGACGCCCGCCCCACGCAGCTCGGCGTTCCCGGCGTGGCCCGCTACGCGCTGGACCCGGCCAACGCCGAGCGCCTGTGGGAGTTCGCCAGCGACATCGTCCGCTGAGCGCGCGACTTCAGACCCCATGTCTCACCCGCTCCAACGAAAGAACTCTGCAATGAAGGTGACCATCGAGAAGATCGGCTTCATCGGTCTCGGCGACCAGGGCGGCCCCATGGCGGAAGCCATCGGCGAGCACGGCTTTGAACTGCACGTATGGGCCCGGCGCCCCGCCTCGCTGGCCGCGGTGGAGAAGGTCCCGCACACCGTTCACGACACCGTGGCCGACCTCGGGGCGTCCGTCCGGATGATCGGGTTGTGCCTGCGCGACGACGCCGACCTGTGGGACGTCCTGGACGGACAGGGCCTGCTGGCCGCTGTCGCTCCCGGAACGATCATCGTCAACCACGGCACCGGCGACCCCGCCGAGGCCGTACGCATCGCCGAACACGTCGCCCGGACCGGAGGGATCTACCTCGACGCACCCGTCAGCGGCGGCAGCCCCGGCGCCCGCGCCCGCACCCTGACCACCTTCACCGGCGGGCCGCGGGACGCCTTCGAGGCGGCCCTGCCGGTGTTCGCCACGTTCAGCGACACGGTCAAGCTGATGGGACCGGCCGGCGCGGGCCAGTTCACCAAGCTGTTCAACAACGCGCTGACCATCACCAACATGAAGAACGCCGAGGACGTCCTCGGCCTGGCCGCCCAGGTCGGTCTGGACGTTCCGGCCCTCATCGACGTGGTCTCCGCCAGCAGCGGCGGCAGCGCCGCGCTCCGCGCCCTCGGCGGCGACATCACACCGGAGCTGGCCGAACACGTCCACACCCTCATGCACAAGGACATGCACCACTTCGCCGACGCCGTGCGCGCGGGCGGCGGTGATCCCTCCGAAGTGCTGGAACGCGGCCTCGCCGGCGCCGCGGGCCTGGTCGAAGCGGCCCGCCTGGTGGCCCGCACCCGCAAGGACGCCACAGCGCAGGGGGGTGACCAGTGACCGCCAGGATCCCGGCGACCAGCCGCGCGGCCGCACTGACCGCCACTGGCGAAGCACTGCAGATACTGGACGTGGAGATACCCGCGGTCATCGAGCGGGACGCGCTGCTGGTCCGCATGACCGCCGCGACACTGTGCGGCACCGACATCCATGTCGCGGACGGCGCAGCGGGTGATGTCGGCGGCGCACTTCCCCTGATTCTCGGGCATGAGATGGTGGGCCGGATCGCGGCCTTCGGCGACGGTCCGCGCACCGACTCGCTCGGCCAGCCACTCGCGGAGGGCGATCGGGTCGTCTGGACCCACGGCATGTGCGGCCGCTGCCGCGCCTGCGTCATCGACGGCGAGCCGAGCCTGTGCGAGAACCGGCGCCGTTACATGACCGAGAGCGCTCACACCTACCCGTTCCTGCACGGCGGCTTCTCCGAATACGGGTACGTGTACCCGACCGCCGGCAGGGTCCGCGTCCCGGACGATGTCCCGGACGCGGTGGCCTCAGCCGCGGCGTGCTCACTGCGCACGGTGATGCACGGCTTCGAACGGCTGGGCCGGATAGCCGCGACCGACACGGTCGTGGTGCAGGGCGCCGGACCGGTCGGACTGTTCGCCGTGGCCAAGGCGGTCGCCGAGGGAGCGGGCCGGGTCATCGTGATCGGCGGTCCCGCCGAGCGGCTCGAGGTCGCCGCCCAGTGGGGCGCCGACGTGTGTATCGACGTGGCCGAGGTCACCTCCGGCACGGAGCGCGCAGCGATCGTGAAGGACCTGACCGACGGCCGGGGCGCCGAGGTCGTGCTGGAGATGTCCGGCGTCCCGTCGGCCTTCTCCGAGGGCATCGACATGCTCCGGCCCGGTGGCCGCTACCTCATCGTCGGCCAGGCCCATCAGCGAGACGTGCCGTTCAACCCCAGTGTGATCATGCACAAGCAGGCGACGCTGATCGGGTCCCGATCCGCCGGCGTCGACCACTACTGGAAGGCCCTGGACTTCCTCCGCACCCACGCGGACCGCTTCGCCTGGGACGCCCTGCTCTCGAACCGGTACCGGCTGGACGAGATCAACACGGCGTTCGAGCGGATGCGCACGTGGAGCGAGATCAAGCCCGTCATCGCATTCGACGGGGCCTGAGGCAGCGGTGAATCCCATCCCTACCCTCAGACAGACCGCCCCGGTCTCCCCTGCGCGGGGGGACCGGTGGCGGGTCGCCGGTCTTCTTCTGATCACCCTCGTGGGCGCCCTGGTCAGCAGCCTGGGCGCCCCGCTCATGCCGGCCATCGCCCAGTCCACGCAGGTGTCCCTGGCGACGGCTCAGTGGACCCTCACCATCACCGTCCTCGTCGCGGTGGCGATCACCCCCGTGATGGGCAGGCTCGGTGACACCCGTCACCGGCGCATCGCGGTTCTGGCGGCCCTCACGCTCGTGGCGATCGGTTCGGTCGTCGCCGCCCTGGGAACCTCGAACTTCCCTGTGCTCCTGATCGGCCGAGCCCTGCAAGGAGCCGGGCAGGGCCTGGCACCGATGACCATCGCTGTCGCCGGCGACACCTTCTCCGGCGACCCCGATCGTCGAAAGCGCGTCGTCGCGATCCTCTCGATCGTCAACGCGGCGGGAGTCGGGCTCGGCTACCCCCTCACCGGGGTTCTCGCCCAGAGTGCGGGTATTTCCGGCGCCTACTGGTTCGGTGCCGCGGTGACCGTGGCAGCCCTGCTCGCCGCGCCGGCCGTCGTCCCCGCCCCCCGTGACCGCCCCGCGTCAGCGATCGACATGCCCGGCGCCGTCCTGTTCGCCCTACCGGTCACAGCGTTGATCCTGGCCACCTCCGAAGGCGGGAACTGGGGCTGGACGTCGCCGGCCACCCTGACAGCCGGCGTCACGGCGCTGCTCGTAGGCGCGGCCTGGGCCTGGTTCGAGACGCGTACGCCACACCCATTGGTCGACCTCCGGCAGCTGCGGGTACGTCCGGTGCTCAGCGCCCATGTCACCGTGCTGCTGTCCGGGATCGGCATGTACCTGCTGCTGTCCGTGAGCACCCGCATGATTCAGGCACCGTCGACGACCGGAGGGCTGGACAAGTCCGCCGTGGTCGCCGGTCTTCTCATGCTTCCGCAGGCGCTGGGAAGTCTCGCCGCCGGATGGATCATCCGACGACTCGGCAGGTGGCTCCCGGCACGCTGGACGCTGCCGCTGGCCGGTGTCGTGATGATGGCCGCGATGGCCTTGTTCGCCCTCTGGCGGCACAGCCTGCCGGGTCTGGTGGCCGCGATGCTCGTGGCGGGCATCGGAATCGGCATCGTCTTCTCCACCGCACCGGGGCTCATCGTGGAGAACACCGGCAGCGATCAACGCGGCAGCGCACTCGGCTTCAACCAGGTCTTCCGCTACGTCGGTTACGGCTTCGGCAGCGTGCTGACCGCCGTCGTCCTGGAGTCCCGCACACCGCATGGATCGGCCTACCCCGATGACAGCGGCTATGCCGTGGCGGCTCTCGCCGGAGTGATCATCTGGCTGCTCGTCGCCGTGGTGAGCGGCGTGACCGGTCGCCGGCGCCCCGTACAAGCCTCTTCAGGAGAAAGAACATGACCGCGACACCCGCACCCGGCGAAGCCATGCGCCTGGGGGACCTGAACGTCCGCTACCTTCCCGACGGCGTCATCCGCGCCCATCCTCTGCAGGCATACCCGGACCATGCGCACCTCGCGCGGGATCCCGAGCTCGAGCTGCTCGACGAGGACGGCATGCTGCTGCTCAGTGTCGGCGCCCTCCTCGTCGAGACACCTGTGGCGCGCATACTCATCGACACCGGAATCGGGCCGCGTGCCATCCCCATACCGTCCCCGGACCCCGCCCTGGCCGCGGGCGTGATGGCCGGCGGGCAACTGCTCGACAGTCTCGCGGCAGTGGGCCTTCGGCCGGACGACATCGACGCGGTCCTGCTGTCCCACCTCCACGCCGACCACGTCGGCTGGATCACCCCCGACGACGTCTCCAGCGAACCCACGTTCCCCAATGCCGAGTACTTCGTCGGCGTCGGCGAATTCGACTTCTGGGGTCGGCCCGCCAACATGGCACGCCTGACCGCACCGACCCCGCGGCAGTACGGCGTCATCGGCCCACGCCGCCACGACCTTCGCACCGGCGACCAGCCCTACCAGGGAATCGAGGCGCTTCTCACACCCGGGCACACCCCGGGGCATGTGAGCTTCGTCCTGTCCGGGGAGGGCACTCAACGCGCGATCGTCGTTGGCGACGCCATGCACACGGCGGCCGAGGTCCTGCACCCGGACATGTGCTGGACCGGCGACCTCGACCCCCAGGCCGCGGTCGCCTCCCGGCACGCGCTCGTCGGGGAACTCTCCCGGCCCGGCACCGCAACCATCGGCCCTCACTTCACCGGAACCGTGTTCCCCGCCCGCACCTGGCGGTCGGGAAGTGACACCTGATCCGCACCGGGCGGGTTCTGGCTCCCGCGGGCCGGAAACCCGGCGCGCCGCGTTCCACGCGTCGCGCCGAGCGGTCCGTTCCCCTGAGGCGGTCGTCCCGCGGCGCGAGAGGCCGGAGATCGGTGACGCGGCCGGCCGCCTCAGGCGGTTCAGAACTCCAGGACGAGGCGTCCGCGGACGCCGCCGGCCTCCATCAGACGGTGGGCCTCGGCGGCCCGTTCGGGAGGGAAGGTGCTGGCCACGCGTAGGGTCAGCCTTCCAGCTTCGGTCAGTTCACGCAGGTCATCGAGCCGGCTGCGGTCGCCCAGGTAGTCCGGGACGAAGGCCATGTGCATACGCAGAGACCGCCGCCGCATCTCCTCGGGGCTGACGGCGCGGGATCCTTCGCCGAGGACGGTGACGATGACGCCGCCGTCATGGACGGCCGGGGCCACCACAGCCGAGCCGATGACCGCCGCGTCGATCAGCCCTGCCACTCCCCCCGGGACTGCTCGCAGGATGTGCTGGGCAACATCGGCCCCTCGCGGTACGACGATGTCGGCGCCGAACGAGCGCACGAGTTCCTCGTCGGCCTGCGAGGCGTCCGCGACGACCGTGAGTCCGTCCGCCTTGGCCATCTGGGTCACGTAGCCGCCGACGGCTCCCGCCGCGCCGGTGACCGCGAGCGTCTGCCCGCGTGAAAGCCCGGTCAGGTCGACAGCGAGCCGCGCGGTCAGCCCGTTCATGGGCAGGGTGGCCGCCTCGGCATGGGTCGTCCCCCGCGGCGCGCGGGCGACCTGCGCCGCGGGCAGGACGACGTATTGCGCGTAGGCGCCGCCCAGGGGACCCCTCGGGTCGACCATGGCCATCACCCGGTCCCCGAGACGCAGATCGGTTTCCACATCGCTGCCGATCTCGTCCAGTACCCCGGCTGCTTCCATGCCGGGGACATAGGGGGGTGCGGGGGACGTGGGTCCCAGCGCGCCATTGCGCAGGTAGCGGTCGCCAGGGTTCACCGTGGCGGCGTGGACCCGGATGCGTACCTGTCCGGGACCGGCATGAGGCTCGGGCACCTCAAAGACGCGCAGGGCTTCCGGCCCTCCGAATCGGGATACTCCCACTGTTTTCATGATTCCTCTTCATGGGCCGAAGTTGCGTGTGCGTGGCAGGGAGGGGGCGTGTCCAGCCGGGGCATCGGGCCGGGTCAGCTTTCGATGAGGTCCGTCAACTGGTGGCCTGTGTCGGCGTATGCGAAGGCCGGGGCTGTGCGGGGCCTGCTCGGAGGCCGCGCAGGTGGGTGGAGAGCGCGGCGATGTCCTTGGCGGGGCCGACGAGGTCGGGGGATGCCGGCCGAGTACCCGCGGGACGGCGCCTCGTCCAGGCCAGGCCAGGCCAGGTCGGATCGATCGCGACGCCGACGATCAGACAGATCCGCCCATGGCGACACGAACGATCTCCTCCACCGTCTCAATCAGACATGCAGGGGCAACTCCCGTCCGGAGGAGCCGCCACGCAGGGCCTCGATGAGCGGCAGAGGGTTGTGCCCCCGGGTATACGTCCCGTCTGCGATGCGCAGGTCTTCGGAAGGCGTTCATCGCCACACGTATGACTCCTCCATGTCGAATCCTCCGCGCATCCCATGGAACGGAGTGTATCCCGTCTTTGAGCGAACGATACAGATTGGACCGTGGGTGAGAAGGAGCGGATGTGCGGAGAGGGGGCGGCACACTTTTTTGACCTTTCGTTCCACTTGAGGTTTACTGGCAGAGCCACCGGAACCCGGCGAGGCTCTGACCAGTCACCTTTCGACAGGTGTTTGCGTCAAGGGCGACCCGCCGGCGAACGGACCGGCATGCGTCAGTCGCCTGTGCACCCTGGCGTCCGTGATCGTTCAGCCCGGAGCCTTGCGGCGCCGAACCCACCCTATTCTTGAGCGTCCCCTCCGGAATCCGTCGCTCGGACAGGGTGTGGACATGGCCGTTCCGGGCACCGGTACGACGCCGCGCATCCCGACTTCGCCGGCCGCATGGCGGCGCCGGAGAGCTGCGCCACTTACCCGGCCGTGGACTTGCGACAGCTGACGGGCACTTTGATGTCGGTCACCGCAGCGGGTCGGCCACGGAGAACGGCGGCTCGGTTGCCGCGCGCACCGTGTCGACAGTGGCGCCGCGACCTAGTTCCACCAGATGCAGGCCGTCGGCAGTCACGTCGAACACCGCCAGCTCGGTGATGATCCGGTCGACGACACCGCGGCCGGTGAGCGGCAGGGTGCACTCCCGGACGATTTTCGGGGACCCGTCGCGGGCAGTGTGTTCCATGACCACGACAACCCTGCGGGCGCCGTGGACGAGATCCATGGCGCCGCCCATGCCCTTGACCATTTTCCCGGGAATCGTCCAGTTGGCCAGGTCGCCGGAGGCAGACACCTGCATGGCACCGAGGATCGTCGTGTCGATGCGGCCGGAGCGGACCATGCCGAAGGACGCCGCCGAGTCGAAGTAGGCGGCGCCGGGCAGGACGGTGACGGTTTCCTTCCCGGCATTGATCAGGTCCGGGTCCACCTCGTCCTCGTGCGGGTAGGGGCCGACGCCGAGGATCCCGTTCTCGGCGTGCAGCACCACGTGCACGCCGGGGGGAAGGTGATTGGGGATCAGGGTGGGCAGGCCGATGCCGAGGTTCACGTACTGGCCATCGGTCAGTTCCCTGGCCGCGCGTGCGGCCAGCGCGTCGCGCAGATCACCGCTGTGGGTCCCGGTGGTCGTCACTGTTCCTCCTGCGTCGTGTCTGTGGTGGGTGTGCGGTGTCGAGGGTCGAGTCAGACGTCGTTCGGCACGCGCACCGTGCGGCGCTCGATGCGCTTGTCCGCGACGTCGGCGGCCACCACGCGGTCGACGTAGATGCCCGGCAGGTGGACGGCGTCGGGCGGAATCTCACCGGGCTCGACGATCCGGTCGGCCTCCACCACGGTCGTCCGGCCGGCCATGGCGCACAGCGGATTGAAGTTGCGGGCGGCGGCGTGGAAGACGAGGTTGCCGTGCCGGTCCGCGACCGCCGCCCGGACGAGCGCGAAGTCGGTGGTGATGGCCTCTTCCAGCAGGTACCGGCGACCGCCGAAATTCCGCACTTCCTTGGGTGGGGAGGCGACCGCCGTACTGCCGTCCGGCGCGTAACGCCAGGGCAGGCCGCCCTCTTCCACGAGGGTTCCTGCCCCGGCCGGGGTGTAGAAGGCCGGGATGCCCGTGCCGCCGGCGCGCAGCCGCTCGGCGAGGGTTCCCTGGGGCACCAGCTCCACCTCGAGCTCGCCTTCCAGGTACTGGCGGGCGAACTCCTTGTTCTCCCCGACGTACGACGAGGTCATGCGGGCGATGCGACCTGCCCGCAGCAGGAGCCCCAGGCCGCCGTCGTCGACACCGCAGTTGTTGGACACCACGGCCAAACCGGAGGTGCCTGCGGCGACAAGGGCGGAGATGAGGGTGGAGGGGATGCCCGAGAGCCCGAAGCCGCCGACCGCGAGGCTGGCGCCACGGGGGATGTCGGCCACCGCGTCGTGTGCCGAGCCGACCACCTTGTCCATCTGACGTTCCTTCACTTCGGATGTGGGTGCACGCGTGGGATCACCGCCGTGTTGGCACACGGCTGGAGCACGTGCCGCCGGGCACCTGATCGGCGGCACACGACTTAGCGGGGGGCCGTGGGAGCCATGCGCACGGGGTTGCGGAGCCGGCCCAGCCCCTCGATCTCCACGGTGACCACGTCCCCGGAGCGCAGGTAATGGCCGGTCGCCAGGGCGACGCCGCCGGGTGTCCCGGTCAGCACCACGTCGCCGGGCAGCAGGGGCGTCGTGGCCGAGACATGCGAGATGACTTCCGGGACAGAGAAGATCATCTCGCTGGTACGGGAGTCCTGGCGCACCTCGTCGTTGACGTATGTGCGGATCGCCAGGTCCAGGTCGGTGCCGGTCTCGTCCACCGTGACCAGTGCCGGACCCATGGGCTTGAAGTGCGGGAAGGACTTTCCCCTCCGCACTCCGTCGATGTCGGTGACGACGCCTTCCGTCATGGCCGCCAGTTGCACGTCGCGGGCGGAGACGTCGTTGACCGCGATCAGCCCCGCGACGTGGTCCCACGCCCGTCCCACCGGGATGTCCCGCCCCGGCCTGCTGATCACCACGGCGAGTTCTGCCTCGTAGTCGACCTGCGAGGGGGCCTCGGCCGGCAGCAAGATGGGGTCGTGGGGCCCGGTCGCGCTCATGCCCGTCACCGTGATGAACACCGGGGCGGTGGGGGTCGGCATGCCGGCCTCCGTCACGTGATCGCGGTAGTTGGCTCCGGCGATCACCACCGTGCCCGGAAGCGCCACCGGTGACAGGAGCACCGCGTCATGAATCGGTATTCGGCTGCGGACACGGGCGCGTCGGGCCCGTTCGATGCCCTCCGACAGCAGATCGGCGACATCGAGGTGGGGGAGGTCCAGCAGGGCGAGTTCATCACCCTCGCCACGGGCCAGCCCCGCGGTCGTGCGGTAGAGGCGCACGGTCATTCACCTCCCGCGACGATGTCCACGACCCGCCGGGCGATAAGCCAGCGGCCGTTCTCGCCCTTGACGAACCGGTCCGTGAGCAGCGTCACCGCACGAGGCAACGGAGCAGTGCCCGCCCGCTGGTCCGCTTGCCGGTACAGATGCAGGTACGTCCGCGCCTCCGCCTCAGTGGGCGACAGCAGCCGGAACGACGAGGCGGCCGGGACGTGGACGCCCCGCTTGGCGCTCTCCTCCTGGCGGGCCCGCATGGCCGCGGTCAGCCCGGCTCCCGAGAAGGACGACGGACCCATCACCAGTTCACCGTCCGGGGTGAACAGTTCCACGGTGCGCGCGGCCTCACCGGCGTCGACCCATCGGAAGATCGCGTCGATCACGTCCAGGCACGCCACCCGGGCCCGCAGGGCGGCAAGGTCGGGTTCGGTACCAGGCTGCCGCTCCGCGGCGGTGGTTGGTTCAGCCATCACTGAGCCTCGTCTCGGGTAGGGGGTGTGCGTCGTTGAGTGAGCCTTCTCAGTGGCCCCGGTGGGGGGTGACGCCCCGGGCGTGGCCGACACGCCCGCGATCCGGCGCGTGGGGCGCCACCCACCTGCCGGCTCACCCGATGGGTGGCCGTTGCGGCAGGATCAGTGGCCGAGGGTCCAGGCGCCCTCGGTCAGGCCGAGCTTGTCCGTGTACATGTCCACGAGCAGGTGGTCGCCCTTGAGATGCGCGACCGAGGCATCGTCGAGCAGATCCTCCTGGTGGACCAGCCAGCCCGTGCCCTTGCCCGGGCCGAAGGGCACGACGAGGTGCGGGAAGGGGTCCGCGAACGTGGCGTCCCGCCCCTCCTTCTCACCGACGATGTGCCGCCGGATGTTCTTCGCGGCCACCTCCGCCTGGATGTCGGCGAGGAACGCGGTCGGCAGGCCGAGATCGGCGATGTCGCCCACCGCGTAGACGGTCTCGTGATCCTCGACCCGCATGTCGTCGCCCACCCGCACGGTTCCCGAAGCGTTTCGGGCCGCTGCCAGGCTCCCGGCGAGATAGTCGGAGGGCACCGCTCCGCCGAAACAGCGCAGCCACAGGTCGGCCTCGATCGTCTGGCCCGTGGTGGTCTGCGCCGTGAACGGCGCCACCACCCCAGCCGGCGCCTCGGGCAGTTCCGTGAAACCCTCTCCCAGGCGCAGGTCCACTCCGGCCTCGGTGATCATCTTCCGCAGTGCCGTCCGCAGCTTTTCGGGGTAGTTGCCGCCGAGCACGTCCGAGGAAGGATCGAGGAGGGTGACCTTCTTGTCCGGCCACTGCGCCAGGATCTCACCGGCCATCTCGATACCGACCGCACCCGCGCCCAGGATCACCGCGTGGTCCGCCCGCTCCAACTCCTTGGCGGTCCTGGCGTAGTTGTCCTTGGACCTGTCGCTGCTCTCCTCCCCGTCCTTGGCCGGGAAGGGGTATCGCGATCCGGTCGCCAGCACCAGGAAGTCCGGACGCAGGACCTCACCCGAGACCAGTTCGACGCGGCCGGGCTCGACTCGCGCGGCCCGATCGTGCACCACGCTGCCCCGCGAGAGCAGGCGCTCGTAGGACATGAAGATGTTGGGCGCCCAGTCCGGCTGCACCGCCGCGCGCAGTGAGCCGATGTTGTGGCGGAAGGAGTCGCGCGGCTCGACGAGGACGACGTCGGCGATGTCGTCCAGCTCCCGGGCTGCACGGATGCCGGCATAGCCGCCTCCGATCACCACGACACTGGGACGGCTGTCGGATTCCTGGGACATGTGCTGTTTCTCCAAATCGGTGGTCACGCCCGCACGTTCGTGTGCTGCAGCTGCGGGAGCCGCTGGGATCCCATGCGTGGTGTCGCGTTTCAGACCGTCTCGATGAGCAGCGACGGTCGGCACATGACGTCCCGCCGGGACATCGGCAGCGGGGGAGGGGAGGCTGGTGCGGCGGGCGGCTGTCCGTCCGGGATCGTCCGCCGCACCAGCCAGGGCCCGCGCGAGGGTCGCCGCGGGCAACCTGCCTCTCGTATCCCGCACAAGTACGAGAGGCAGGTGCTTTTGGGAGGTCACCAGGTCGGCTTGACCAAGTCCTCGAAGGACTCGCCGGCCCGGAAGCGCTGCACCAGGTCGTCGAGGTCGATGGGGGCGCCGCCGGGGCGGCGGAGCCAGACCTCGCCCTGCATGAAGTCCTCGGCCTCCTCAGCCGTGGTGAAGTTGTCGATCTGCAGTTCCACCAGGTTGTCCTCGGGGTCCCGGTAGTACATCGAGGTGGTCACACCGTGGTTCATCGCCAGAACCGGCCATATCTCGGCGGCGGCCAGCCGCTCGTAGGTGTCCAGCAGTTCCAGGAGCGTGTCGTAGGTGAAGGCGATGTGGAACAGCCCCGTGGCAGGACCGGCGAGCGCCTGGAAGATGTCGGTGTCCGCGGTGACGGGGGCGGGCTTCTCCTGCTTCACGATCGGCCGGACCGGCTCGGCCTGGTCGGGGTTCTCCAGGTCGCCCATGTTGGCCAGCGCGATCCGGTGGTGCTCGTCGTCATAGGTGATGAAGGCCGAAGCCGGGTCCTCGTGCATGACCTTGCCGTCGAGCACGGTCACGTACCACTCCCGCATTTCCTTGAGGTGCTGCGTTCGCAGGACCACATGGGCGAGCTTGGCAGGAGACGCCATCGTCTTTCCTCCTTGTGTTGGGACGGCCATCGGGTCGGACCGGCGTTGCCCGCATGCTTGGGGCGCGGCCGCGCCCGGCTGAAACTGCCGCCAGGGCTACGGTGGGGCCCCGTCAGCGAAGACCGGCACCCCGGCGGGGCCTCACGGCAGAAGTGCGTGAGGCACGTGAGACGACTTGTGCAGTCCGAGCCGTCACCGCGACCTGGACGTGGTCGCCGTCGGCCTGTCCCCGCCGTCATCCGGACTGCCGCGGTGACCAGCCGTTGCGTCAGCGTCGGCGGACGGGGCGGCCGGTCGGTGAGGGCCGGGGTGCTCGGTCATGCGTCCCATGGTGAGGCCGTCGGCTTCAGCAGCCAAGAGAAACATTAGTCACTAAGAATAAGTAAGTGCCTGTACGCTCTAGGCGCGCAGTCCGCCGGCGCCCTTCGGGGGTGCGGTGCGGCACGATCGCGTCGCGGAGGCCGCTTTGTGCTCTCCGCGAGGCGGCGGAGCGCGCCACAGGTGGGCAGCCCCGGTGTGACCGGGGCCTCACCACATCGGACAGACCTGTCTGTTAGTTTTGCCGTGAGGGGGCCGCCGGGCCCCGGCGAGGACCACGGTGAACACCATGCCCACGACGGCGAAGCGCGCCCCGGCGCGCGAGCGCATACTGACCACGGCCGAGGCGCTGTTCGCCGCCCACGGCCTGCGCGGTGTGGGCGTCGACCGGATCATCGCCGAGTCGGGCGTGGCCAAGTCCACCCTGTACGTGCACTTCCCCTCCAAGGACGAGCTGGCCGCCGCGTACCTGCGCAGGGTCGACGACTCCTGGCGGGGCAGGCTGCGCGCCGCCGCGCTCGCGGCGGGCGACGATCCTCGCGAGCAGCTGGTCGGCCTGTTCGACGCGGTCTCGGCCTCGTACGAGCGTCACGGCTTCCACGGCTGCCCGTTCATCAACGCCGCCGCGGAGAGCGAGCCGGGCAGCCTGCCGCACGAGGTGACCGTGGCGCACAAGCGGGCCGTACGGGTGTGGGTGCGCGGGCTGGCCCAGGCGGCCGGCGCCGCGGACCCCGACGCGCTCGCGCTGCAACTGACCCTGCTCGTCGANGGCACCCTGGCCGCGGGCAAGCTCGAACAGGATCCCGCGATGCCGGCCGCCGCCAAGGCCGCGGCACGCGCCGTGGTCGAGCGGGCCTGCCCGCCCACCGCCTGATCCGCACAGCCACTTCGTCCGCTCCGTTGTCGGCGTTCGCGCCGCCGACGGGGAGGTCGATCCTCCAAAAAGAACAGACCTGTCCGTTCGAAAGGAACTGTCTTGACATCCTCCCGTATGCCGGTCGGCGCCACGATGCGTGCCGTGGTGCTCGAAGAGTTCGGCGGCCCCTTGACCCTGAGCGAGATCCCCAAGCCGACGCCCGGTCCGGGCCAGGTGCTGGTGCGGATCGCGGCCAGCGGGGTGAACCCCCTGGACGCCAAGATCCGCGCGGGAAAGGCCGCGCACGCCCGCAAGGTGCTGCCCGCTGTGCTCGGCCTGGACCTGGCCGGGGTGGTCGAGGAGGTCGGGGCGGACGTCACCGGCTTCGCGCCCGGGGACGAGGTCTTCGGCCTGACCGGCGGGGTCGGCGACCTGCAGGGGTCGCTGGCCGAGTACGCGGCCGTGGACGCCCGGTTGCTGGCCCGCAAGCCCGCCTCGCTGACGATGCGTCAGGCAGCCGCGCTGCCGCTGGTCTTCATCACCGCCTGGGAGGGCCTGGTGGACCGGGCGGGCGTGCACGAGGGGCAGAAGGTGCTCGTCCACGGCGGCGCGGGCGGCATCGGCCACGTGGCCGTCCAGCTCGCCCGGGCCCGGGGCGCGGAGGTCTTCGCCACCGGCTCGCCGCGGAGCCTGGAGACCATCGCCGGTCTCGGGGCGACCCCCATCGACCGCACCACCACCCCGGTCGACGCCTACGTCGCCGAGCACACCGGCGGCGAGGGCTTCGACGTCGTCTACGACACCGTCGGCGGGGAGACGCTCGACGCCTCCTTCACCGCGGTGCGCACCTACACCGGGCACGTGGTGAGCGCCCTCGGCTGGGGCACCCACAGCATCGCACCGCTGTCCTTCCGCGGGGCCACCTATTCCGGGGTCTTCACCCTGCTGCCGATGCTCACCGGCCGCGGGCGCGAGCACCACGGCGAGATCATGCGGCAGGCCGCCGTCCTCGCCGAGGCGGGCGCGTTGGAGCCCCGCGTTGACACACGCCACTTCACGCTGGCCACGGTCGCCGCGGCGCACGAGCTGGTCGAGCGCGGGGAGGCCGACGGCAAGGTCGTCGTGGACGTCGCCGAGTGACGCACCGCTCCGGTCCGGCCGTCACGGCGGCCGGACCGGAGCGCATGGGCCAGCGGTGGTTGCGGGCGAGGGCTGAACGAACGCCCGCTCGGCAGCGGGCGTTCGGCCTCGGAGTCATTCTCGCTGCTGTTTGGCGACATCCGCCCAGACCGTTTTGCCGCGCCCGTTCGGCGAGCTGCCCCACGTGGTGGCGAGCCAGTCCACGATGCCCATCCCCCGCCCGTGCTCGGCGATCTCGTTCGTTGCGGGCGAGCTGGTGACGGAGGTGGGTATGGGGGGTTTGGCGTCGGTGTCCCGCACTTCGAGATGAACCCTGTCGGGATACTCGCGCAACCGCACCTCCACCTCGCTGTCGGCGTGGATGAGCGCGTTGGTGACGGCTTCCGAGGAGATGACCTCCAGGTCGTCGACGAGGCAGGAGAGCCCGCGGCGACGCAGGAAGCCCCGGACGAAGCGCCGCGCGGCTTTGACGCCCTGGATGTCGTGCCGGGTGATCGACATGCGGTCGACTCTCGGCAAAGGGGTGGAAGGATTGCCCTCGAAAAGGGCCAACAGCAAGACGACGTCGTCGAAGGGGCGTGCGGAGCACTCCGTATCGACCACTCCTTGCATGATCATGTCCGCGAGCCCGTCCAGGGACCTGCGCTCCACGCCCTCGACCGACTCCAGTAGTCGACGGGCATCGACGGAGGGATCGCCGCGCCGCTCGCGGGCCAGCCCGTCGGTGTACAGCATCAGCAGCGTATCCGGTGCGATGGCGGTCTCCGCGGTGGCATAAGCGTGCTCCCCGGGCATGACCGCCAGCGGGACATTGGCAGGCGCGTCCACAGTGACGATCGTCCCGTTCGGTCTGCGCAGCAGGGGCGCCGGGTGTCCGGCCAGGGCGACTTCGGCGACGCCGAACTCCAGGTCCACGCGAACGAAGCAGCAGGTGGCGTAGAGTTCGGTGTCCAGTTCGGCCAGCAGCGTGCTGGACCTGGCCAGGACGTCGGCCGGGTCGTGCCCCTCGGCGGCGTACGCGTGCAGACTGCTCCGGAGCTGCCCCATGATGACGGCACTGTCGGCACTGTGGCCCTCCACGTCTCCTACGACGAGGCCGACTTGCCGGCCCGGAAGCGCGATGACGTCGTACCAGTCACCGCCCATCTCGGATGCGCTTGGGGGCGATTGGTAGCGGGCGGTCGCGACGAGCTCCGACCATTCGGGGAGCGTGCGGGGCAGCAGCTTGCGCTGCAAGGCGTCAATCAGCGTGTGCTCGGCTTCGGTGAGGGACTCTCGCTCCATGGCGACGGCAAGGTGGGCGGACATCATCAGCAGGAGCGTCTGTTCATCGGCTGGGAAGTCCCTGGACGTGTCGAAGCCGAGTACGAGGCAGCCGAGGACCTGGCCGCTGCCGGCGACGGGCACGACCGCCAGGGCCTCCTGGCCGGTGACCTCGGTATCGGGGTAGAGACGCAGGACCGCGTCGCGGTCCGGGAGGAAGAGTGGCTTGTTGGCGCGCAGTACATCTGCGGTGGGGGCTCTGCGGTCGAGCGGGCAGCCGTGGATGCTCCGTGCCAGTCGGGCGTTGCCGTCGTGGCCGACGACCCGCAACCTGCCCGCCTGGCCGACCACCAGGACGAGGGCATGCGCACCGAAGGGGCGCATGATCAACTCACTGGCCGCGCACACGACGCCCTCGGTGCCGGAAGCGCGATTGAGCCGAGCCGACAATTTGTGGAAGTGGTACATCTGCGAGAGCGCTGAAGAACCGGCAAGCTCGGGCAAGCCCCATCGGTGCCGACCCGCCGCCGGGCTCGTCCTCCCGAGCACCGGGACGATCATGGGTGAGGGTCTGATGGCGGCCGCCTCTTCTCGGGGCGGCAGGCTGCGCAGGTCGGCCTCCAGTCGCGCACCCACTTCGGCAAGTCCGTCCAGTAGGCGTGGTGTCGCGGCAGGCCGGGGCGGGACCCACAGTGCGGTCAACGCGCCGAAGACCCCGTCCCCGGACGTGAGAGGAACCGAGACGACGGAGTACGGATAGGAGATGAGCTGCGAGGAGGGATCCGCTTCCGGAGTCGCTACGGGCAGGCTCGAAGTCACGGGGCGCCCGGTACGCCAGGCAGTGGCCGAGGCGTGGGTGCTCTCGTGGTGGATACGGTCCGGCATGGTGAATACCGCGGGAGGCGCCCCGCCCACGGCCGCAGCGATCAGGTCCCGCTCGCCTCTTTGGGCCACGTAAACGATGGCCACAAAGGCACCGAACTCCCGCACGGAGCGTTCGAGAGCGCCCGCGAACAGCTGGTCCTGGCGTATGTCTGCAATCACGGCATGGTCCGCCAACCTCGTGGTCGGTTGATCGAGCACCGTACGACTTCCATGATGGAGCGCGTGGCGAGGCGAGGCGAGACAAGGGCCGGGTGGGGTGGCGGACGCCAGGAGCACCCGCGTCTGCGGTGCCTCACTTGCCGGCCCTGAAGCCGGAGCGGTCATCGGCGCCTTCCCCGCCTGCGCCGGCCGCTGGCCTTACCCGCACAGCGCTATGGGATCTGCGGCCCGAGAGATCACCCCCGGCCTTCGCGCATGCCGTGAGGACCTGCTGCCCAGGAGCCGCCGGCCCCACGCTGGTGGCGACCGCCGGATGACGTCGCACGACGTGCCTTCAGGGCCAGATGTCCGTCCCACCCGTGCCCGCGAACCCGTCCAGGAGCAGTCAGCGACGACCAGCCGCAAGACCTCCATATTTATTTGCCGATCGTTCCATCAATAGGTACGGTCACGTGTATGGCACGTACTCGCGAGTTCGACACCGAAGCCGCCGTCACCGCGGCGATGCAGGCGTTCCGGCGGACCGGATACGGTGGCACTTCCGTGCGTGACCTGGCGAACGCCATGGAGATCGGCAGCGGTTCGATCTACGCGGCCTTCGGCAGCAAGGAAGGTCTCTACCTGGCCGCACTGGACTTGTACCGGCGGCGCTACGCGCTGCCGTTCATCGAGATGCTGCGTGCCGGCGGTGACGCGAGGGAGACGATCCGTGCGGCTTTCGTGGCAGTGATCGACGAAGTGACCTGCGGTCCCGGCCAGGCGTCATGCCTGATTGTGGGGGCGGCGATGGAGCGTGCGCACAGCGATGCGCAGGTGGCCGAGCGGCTTCGAGCAACGACGCAGCTGCTGGAACTCACGCTCTTCGAGGTCATTGCCGAGGCGCAAGGGCGGGGCGAGATCCCGGCCGGTCAGAGCGCCGCAGACCTCGCAGGTTTCCTCGCCATGGCCTTCCAGGGCTTGCGGGTCATGGGGGCCATAAATCCGGACCGGGCCGCGCTGACGCGGGCCGCGGAGGTCGCCCTGAACTGCCTTCGCTGACTCCGCGACGCCGGGTTCCGACCGGTCCTGTCGCCGCTACGGCAGCCGGGTATTCGCATGTCCGCTTAATTTAACGATCGTTCGTGTTAGAATGGAGGGCGGGATGACCGGTTCGGCGGCGGGATCAGGACTGAGCCCCGTCTCGCGCGTCCCGCCATCGCGGCGTCGCCGGGCGTCGATCGCGTCAGCACGTCGCGACAAGGTGCGGCGCGGGCCGCCGCAGCCGCGTGCAAGGACCGTGAAGAGCCTTTGACGCAAGCCGCCAATTGCCTCCCGGTCGGAGGGTGGGGCGCGGACACCGTTGTCCGCTTCCTCCGGCTATCCGAGTCGTGCGTGGGCCGCGACGCGCCCGGCGAACTCCGTCACCCCTTGTGCGGCAACGACGCCCGCTTGTCCTCCCGGCTCGCCCCGGACCCGGGCCGCCGGAACCCGCATGGCGCCCGCCGTCATGCCATGTCCAGCGCCTGATCGACGCCATCGAGCGCGCCCGCACCACCGACACGTCGCAGACCGCCATTCACCGCGGACCGGCTGAAAAAGCCCGGCCGACAACCGACACCTTCAAGGAATGCAAGTCATGTCCCAAGACGTCCACCATCCCGACCCCCGGCGCTGGTTGGCCCTGCTGTTCATCGCCGTAGCCCAGCTGATGGTCTTTCTCGACGGGGCGATCATGAACATCGCTCTGCCGTCTGCTCAGCATGACCTCCACTTCACCGACGGCGGCAGGCAATGGGTCATCACCGCCTACGGCCTGGCCTTCGGAGGCCTGCTCATTCTGGGCGGGCGCCTGGGCGACCTCTGGGGCCGCAAGAGGGTGTTCGTGATCGGCCTGGTCGGCTTCGCCCTGGCCTCGGGCGTAGGCGGCGCGGCGCAGAACCTGCCCACGCTCCTGACTGCCCGCGCCCTCCAGGGCGTCTTCGGCGCGCTCCTCGCCCCCGCCGCCCTGGCGCTGATCTCGCTGGCGTTCACCGACGCCAAGGAGCGCGCCAAGGCTTTCGGCATCTATGGGGCCATCGCCACCGCGGGCGGCGCCCTCGGCCTGCTGCTCGGCGGAGTGTTCACCGAGTACACCGACTGGCGCTGGGGGTTCTACATCAACCTCCCCATCGCTGCCATCGGCATCATCGGCGTCCTGGCCGTCGTCCGTGACGCCGGCGCGCACGCGGGCCGCGGACGGCTGGACGCCCCGGGGGCCATCCTCGCCAGCGGCGGTGCCGTCGCCCTGGTGTTCGGCTTCGCCAAAGCGGAGAGCGACGGCTGGGGCGCCGGTGTGACCATCGGCATGTTCGCCCTGTCCGTCCTCCTGCTTGCGGCCTTCGTCGTGCTGGAGGCCAAGGTGAAGTCACCGCTGCTGCCGCTGCGCGTCCTCACGGAACGCAACCGCGCGGGCTCCTATCTTTCCCTGGCCTTGTCCGTCATGTCCATGTTCGGGATGTTCCTCTTCCTCAGCTACTACTTCCAGCTGGTGAAGGGATACTCGCCGGTGCAGAGCGGTGCGGCCTTTATCCCGATGGCCGCGGCGCAGGCCATCGGCTCCACGCAGATCGGCGCCCGCCTCTCGCACCGGGTTCGGCCCGGGCTGCTGATGGGTGTCGGTTACGCGGTGTCCGGCGCCGGTGTGCTGCTGCTCGCCCTGCTTGACGTCGATTCCTCGTTCGGCTTCATCGCGGTTGCCGAGATCGTGGTGGGTGTCGGAATCGGCACGGCGTTCATGCCCGCGTTCAGCCTGGGAGCCCACGGCGTTGAGCCTCGCGACGTCGGAGTCGCCTCCGCGATGACCAGCACCGCGCAGCAGATGGGCGGTTCCATCGGCACCGCGCTGCTGAACACCATCGCCGCGAGCGCCACCACCGGATACGTCGCCTCCCACCACGGCTCCGCATCCCTCACCAACCTGTCGCTGGTGCACGGCTACTCCACGGCCTACTGGTGGGGCACCGGGTTCCTCGCTGCCGCGGCACTGGTCGCGTTCTTCGCCGTCAACGCCGGCAATCCGAAGCGCCAGTCGAAGGTCGCGGCCAGGAGCGCGGAGACCGAGCTCCAGCACGCGCAGTGACGAGAACAGGGCCGGGGGCGTGCCGCGCCCCCGGCCCTGCCGTACTGCGGCCGGCGGTGCCGAGAATGCCGGCGCGGTCTGTCGACCTCCCGGCGCCGCTCCGGGCGGCCGTGGCGAGCAGAGGACGAGAACGGCCACCACGAGCCGCATGCGCAGTTCCGGCATGTCGTCGGCGCCGGACTCCGTTTGCGGCCCCGCACACCGGTGCCTGTGACTCAGCCGCCATACGTCCCATCGTGACGGCCGGCCCCTCGGTGAGGAGTATGGGGCCGTAGGTGGCGGCGACCGTGTCCCGGTATCGCCACTCCAGGGAGTGCTCCAGGAGATGACTCACGCAGATGTCGCCTTCCAAACTGGCGAACTCGTGCGGTCGCCAGTGCGAGTCATCGCCTTGCGAGCTCAGGTGGTGGATCGCCGGCCCGTGCGACCAGCGGGTGGCCGGTCGGGCTTCTGGGAGGCGATCGCCCGAGAGGGCTGCACCATGGGGTCGTCCGGGCTTACGTGGTGGGCGAGGGTGCGCAGCAAGGCGCGGAAGGTGGCCCGCGACTTCTCGGGCAGAACGTCCAGGAGTTGCTGCTCGGCCAGGCCGACCGGGCCGCTGAGTTCCTCCCAGCGCTGTCTTCCGTGCTCGGTGGCGACGATGTGCCGACTCCTGCGGTCGGCGGGGTCCGGCTTGCGTTCCACCAGGTCGGCGCGTTCCAGGTCGTCCAGGAGATACGTCATGATCGTGCGGTCGATTCCCAGGCGCTTGGCCAGGGCCCGCTGGCTGTTGGCGTGGCCCTGGATGGCAGCCATGAGCGTGAAGTAGCCGCGGGGGCCGCCGGGGATCTCGGCGACGGCCGCCTCGACGACCTTGGCGTAAGCGCGAAAGACCACGCCGAGGGCAAAGCCGAAGTTGTCCTCCATGTCAAGCCCGCTTTCAGGGCCCTCTGCACTGGTGCGGCGCTGTGAAGTCACAGCGACCACCTTAGTTCACGGAGACGAATGCTACCGTCTGCAGTATAGAAGGTATATGTTCCATATTGGCTGGCGCTCCGGTGCGGCGGTCGGCCGGACGGTCACGCCCGGATGTCCGTTGCGGACGCGACCTGCGACATGGGCGGGCGCTGCCGGACGAAGGCCATGCGGAACCCGGTGGCATGTGGCTCCATCGCCAAGCTGACGCATCGCAGCCACCTCAGAAGTATTAACAGGGACATGTTCGACGCCGCGGTCCCGGAGTCTGGGTGGGGGCGAACGCGGTTCTGCGGGCAAGGCGGCTCCTTGAGGCTGTCCGGAGCCGGAACGCGGCATCGCTCGCGCCCTGCTCTGGCCGGATTCCAGGCATCGTTGGCACCCGCCCTGTGCCACCGCCAAGAGTCACCGGACGAGCTACGGTCATGATCGTGAGAATCGCCGCGGCTTGGCTGAGCAGCGATTCACAGCTATCGGCCGCGATGTCAGCCGCTCGGATTCCTTCGTGATCCATAGGTGTTTCGCCCCGTGAGGTCACGTAGAGGGACCTGTGGCGGCGCGTGGCCCCACTCCCGGCCGGTCGCCTTAGCTCCCGGATTGCCGTCCAGCCGCCCGAGTGACAGTGATCACGGACGCTGTTCGGACAGTGCTGCGTAGGCTCGTGCTGTCGTCGTGGTGGGCTCCGGGGCGGGGCGAAGTCATGCCCCTGCTGCCTGACGACGCATCGGACAAGTCGGCAAGTGGTCAGCATGAGTTCTGAAAACCCTGGGGAAAGCTGCCCGGGCATGCGACTCGTTGTAGGGTGTCGAAACAGCCCTTGACCTGCAAAAACGCAGGCAGGGAGCCTATTTGTAGGAGTGTCCCCATGTTGCGTACCATGTTCAAGTCCAAGATCCACCGTGCCACCGTGACCGAGGCCGACCTGCACTACGTCGGTTCCGTCACCGTGGACGCCGATCTGATGGACGCCGCCGACCTGCTTCCCGGCGAGCTGGTCCACATCGTCGACATCACCAACGGCGCCCGCCTGGAGACCTATGTCATCGAGGGCCGCCGCGGTTCCGGGGTGATCGGCATCAACGGCGCCGCCGCCCATCTGGTGCACCCCGGCGACCTGGTCATCCTGATCAGCTATGCGCAGGTCGACGACGCGGAGGCCCGCGCGCTGCGGCCGCGCGTGGTGCACGTCGACGCCGGCAACCGGATCGTCGCGCTGGGTGACGACGCCTCCGAGCCGGTCCCGGGAAGCGGCACCCAGGCGAGCCCGAACGCAGTGCCGGTCGGCTGAACGTCCGTACGAGCGGCTGTGCTATTGTCCGGATCCATTCGAGGTATCCGTCCAGGTGGGGTCCGGTGATCACGGACCTCGTCGGGACCGGGGGCGCGGCGTGCTGCCGTCGGTCCCCCACAGTACTCCTCGGGCCTGACGCATCAGCAGTTCACCGGGCTCCGGCGGATCGCTGAGCTGCCACGGACCTCCGTGACGGGCCCGGACACTGTCGCTCTCGGGGGTGGGCGATGAGAGCACACCTTTGTTCGGCCCGAAAGGAACTGAGTCCCATGCACGCTGGCGGAGCTGCCAGACTGCGCACCGTGACCCTGGCGGTCCTCACGCTCTCCCTGACGGCCGCGGCCACCGGCTGCGGCAACGATTCGGGCGGGCAGAGCGGCGAGGTCACAGTGGGCATCGCCCTCCCCACCACGAAGCAGACCCGGTGGATCGCCGACGGCAACAACATGGAAAAGCTGTTCAAGGAGCAGGGGTACAAGACCGACAAGCAGTACGCCGAGGACAGCGTCGAGAAGCAGGTCGAGCAGGTCGAGGCGATGATCGACCGGGGCGACAAGCTCCTCATCATCGGCGCGGTCGACGGCTTCGAGCTCGGTGACGCGCTCCAGAAGGCCTCCCGGGCCGGCGTCAAGGTCATCGCCTACGACCGCCTTCTGCTGGGCTCCAGCAACGTCGACTACTACGCGAGCTTCAACAACTACAAGGTCGGCGAGCTCCAGGCCCGGTACATCATCGACAAGCTCGGGCTGAAGAAGGGCGGCAACGCCGGCCCTTACAACATCGAGCTGTTCGCCGGCGACGCCAACGACAACAACGTCCGGGGCTTCTTCTCGGGTGCCATGGACACGCTGAACCCGTTCATCGAGGACGGCCAGCTGAAAGTCCCGAGCAAGCAGACCCGTCTGAGCCAGGTCACCACCTTCAAGTGGCAGGCGGACATCGCCCAGGAGACGATGACGACCCGGCTCAACGACTTCTACAAGGGCAGCTCCACCGTTGACGCCATCCTGGCTCCCAACGACGGGATCGCGCGCGGTCTCATCAAGGCGCTGAAGAAGGACGACTACGGCACCACCGCCAAGCCGATGCCGATCATCACGGGTCAGGACGCCGAGACCGAGTCGGTGAACGAGATCATCGCCGGCGAACAGTCGATGACGGTCTACAAGGACACCCGCAAGCTCGCCGAGGTCGCCGTCAAGATGGCTCAGGACATCCTCAGCGGCAAGCAGCCCGAGATCAACGACAAGACCGGCAACGACAACGGCAACAAGGTCGTGCCGGCCTACCTGCTCGCCCCGGTCAGCGTCGACAAGTCCAACTACAAGAAGCTGCTCGTCGACAGCGGCTACATCAAGGCCTCCGACCTCAACTGAGGCAGGAGTCCGCACGTACGCGGGGCCGGGAGGAACACATCGTTCCTCCCGGCCCTCGTCGTACCCGGCGGCAGCCCCGCGTCAGATGAGCACGTTCATCAGACCGTAGTCGTACAGACCTCCGTAACCGCGGTCGAACTTGTCGCTGTAGGTGAAGCCGGAGCCCTTTCCGTAGCCGCCGTGGCCCTTGCCGAGGCCGAGGGCGTGGACGCCCTGGCCGATCCCCATGCCATAGCCGTAGCTCACGCTGTACTTGTAGCTGAAGCTGAACCGGTAGCCGTGCTTGTTGCACTGCTTCTTGTGGTGCTTCTTGTGCTTCTTGCCGTGGCCCTTGTCGTGGCCCTTGCCGCTCTTGCCGCCCTTGTCGCTCTTGCCCTTGCTCCCCTTGTTGCTGCCCTTGCTGTTGCCCTTCCCGTTGTCGTCCTTGTCCTTGTAGGTCGCGTTGTCGCCGTTGTCGTCGTTGTCGTTGTTGTTGCCCCCCTTGCCGCCGCCCTTGCCGCCTCCGTTGCCGTTGTTCTTGCCGCCGTTGTCGCGGCCGCCGTCCCGGCCGTTGTCGTCGTCGCCGTTGCCGCCTCGGCCGCCACCGCCGCCACTGCCGTTGTCGTTCCAGTCGGTACCGCCGTCGCCGCCGCCGTTCCAGCTGCCGCCGTTGCCGCCACCGCCACCACCCCCGCGGCCGTTGTCACCCCCGCCGCCGTTGCCACCGCCTCCGTTGCCGCCGCGGCCGTTGTCGCCGCCACCGCCTCCGTTGCCGCCGCGGCCGTTGTCGCCGCCGTCGCCGTTCCAGCTGCCGCCGTCGCCGCCACCGCCTCCGTTGCCGCCACCGCCGTTGCCGCCGCGGCCGTTGTCGCCGCCGTCGCCGTTCCAGCTGCCGCCGCCGCCGCCCCCGCCTCCGTTGCCGCCACCGCCGTTGCCGCCGCGGCCGTTGTCGCCGCCACCCCCGCCGCCACCGCCGCCCCCGCCGCCGCGGCCGTTGTCGTCGTAACCGTTGTCCCCGTCGTCCCCGTTGCCCCCGCCGTAGCCGTTGTCCCCGCCGTCGTCGCCGTATCCGCTGTCGTCGTCGCCGTAGTCGTCGCTGCCCTTGCTGTGGGAGCTGTTCCTGCCGTCGTCGCTTCCCGGCGTGGCGACGGCGCTGCCGGTCGACGCGGCCAGTAGACCGGTGGCGAGAAGTCCGGTCGCGACGCCGAGAGCGCTGCGGCGCATCAGCCTGGTTCGCATGAGGGTCCTTCCTTCGGACGCGTGGCGGGCGGCGATCGCCGCCGCCCCTGCGATCCAGTCGTACGTCGCGCGGTAAACGGCCGCCCGTCGAGCGGAGCGTCCGGGCGACAGCGTGGCCAAGGAAGTGACGCAGTGCCACGAGGTACGGAACGTCAGTCCCCGCTGAGCAACAGGGTGTCGAGACCGCGTACCAGACCGCGGCGAGCCGCGGCCGCGCGAGTGGCCGGCAGCGTCCCCGCGACGTAGGGCGCGGGGAGGGCCCCGCCTCGTTCCGGATCACCAGGCGCTCGTCCGGCATCCCGAACTGCGCCTCCACGGCGAGGGTGTAGCCCGGCAACCGCACCGAGTGGACCTGCGTGCCCGCGATCGACGCGCCGCGGGCCTCCGGGTGCCCGGCGGTGTGTTCCGGGTCCACGGCGTACTCGGGCCGCCGTGCGGCGGCCAGTTGTTCGGCGAGTTCGCGTGCGGTGCCGCTGGGGGCGCCGGGCTTGGTCGCGGAGGCGTAGTCGATGATCTCCCAGTGGGGCAGGTGCCAGGCCGCCAGCCGGGCGGCCGCCTGCGCCAGGGCGGCGGTCAGCGAGAAGTTCCCCGAGGCCACCACGCCGACGCCGTGCTCCTCCGCCAGCGCGGCGATCTCCTCGTAGTCGGCGCCGGACAGGCCCGACGAGCCGACCACGACCCCGACCCCCCGGACCACGGCGGTGCGCACATGGCGCCCGACCGCGGTGTGCGAGGTGTGGTCGATCAGGACGTCCACATCGTCCAGCGCGTCGTCGACCGTGCTGAAGACCGGCACCCCGAGCTCGGGACCGCCCCACACCGCCCCGAGGTCGGCGCCGGCCGCGGACCGTACCACCGCGGAACGCAGCCGCAGGTCCGCGGAGTCCAGGACGGCGCGCGCCACCGCCTCCCCGGTCCAGCCCGTCGCCCCGGCGACGCACACGTTCAGCAGGTCCATCCCACCAGCATGAGGCATGATCACCGACCGTCCCGCCCGGAACCGGTCCTACCGGGGGACCTGGGGCGCAGCCGGGCCGCGGCGGAGCGGGCCTGACGGCGCATCCGGCCGGACAGCGTCGGCGGGCGCGGCGCGGCGGCGATCAGCTGCTCCGACAGCCACAGGGAGCGCTTCTCGAGGTCCAGCTCGTCCAGCAGCCGGTCGATGTCGGCCAGCAGAGCCCCGTACAGGTCCCAGCTCTCCCAGCGCCGCTCCGTCTCCGCGCGCAGCAGCACGGCGATCCGGTCCCTTTCCTCCCGGCCGCGCCGCAGGGCGTCCTCCAGCCGGGCCTCCGCCTGGTCGGCACCCTCCGTGACCTGGGCCGCGATCAGCCGGCCGAAACTGTCGACGGCGTCGGCCAGGTCGGCGAACAACTCGTCGATGCCGGCGGCGAGCTCACCGGTGAACAGCGGCTCCCGCGTGCCGCGCTCGCGGTCCAGCTCCGTCAGTGAGCGGCACAGCGTCCGCAGCAGGACGGTCGAGACCTCCAGGGTGTCGAGCCCGCTGCGCAGCAGCAGCCGGGCCATCGCGCCCTCCGCCGGTCTGACCCGCGGGTTGAGCCGGGTCCCCTCCTCCGCCCTGCGCAGCGAGGCGTCGAACCGCGCGACCTCGTTGTCCAGCCGACGTGCGTCCATCAGCCACGAGCGGGCCTGCCCGGCGGTGGCTCCGGCGCGCACCTGACGGCCCATGCGGAGCATCAGCGCCCGCATGTGCTCCGCCAGCTCGCGTACCGCGTCACCGGCCGGCTCCACGAAGGCGGGCGGCGGTACGACGACGTTGAGCAGCACCCCGACACCGGCCCCGACCAGGGTCTCCAGCACGCGGTCCAGCGCCTCGCCGGAGGGGGCGGGGACGGCCAGGATGAGCATCGCGCTGATCGCGACCTCGGCCACGAACTCGTCCACCCGGATGAAGTGACCGGTCACCAGCGACGCCAGGATGATCAGCCCGAGGCTCCACCACGTCAGCCCGATCAGCTCCGCGAAGCCCACCGCGATGAGGACGCCGGCCACCACGCTGACCACCCGTCGGATGCCCGTGGTCACCGTCGTGTAGAGCGTCACCTGCACCACGAGCAGGGCCGTCAGGGGCGCAGTCAGCGGCGCCGGGTTGGGCAGCAGCCGGACTGCCACGGCGTACGACAGCACCGCGGCCACGGTGGAGCGCGCCGTCTGCACGACGATCGGCTCGTTGGTGCGCCGCAGGAGGTCGGCGAGCGGGGCGGGGAGGGCGCCGGGCACCCTGCCAGTCTCCCCGGGCCCGGGACGCCGGCACCGGTGCGGCGGGCACGGTTGCGCCGACCGCGTGAATACCCGGCCCCGACACGCCCCTGAGGCTGCGTCGGAGGCCCCGGCGGGGGCTTCATGGTCCGGGGCCGGAGTGTGTCCGAGCAGGGGAGCGAGGTGCCTATGGCGTGCGCGGTGCGGCGCTCGCGGGCCCTTGCCGCGGTGCTCGTCCTCGCGGCCGCCGCGGTCGCGTGCGGCGGTGGTGCCTCGCGGACGACCGGAGGGGCGACGCTCGACTGGTACAACTTCCCCGACGACTCCGGGGCGCTGCAGGAGGCCGCCGACCGCTGCAGCCGGGCCTCCGGCGGACGCTACGTCATCCGCTACAACAAACTCCCCCGGACGGCCGACGGCCAGCGGCAGCAGCTCGTACGCCGGCTGGCCGCACGCGACCCCGCGCTCGACATCCTCGGCCTGGACGTCACCTGGGCCCCGGAGTTCGCCGAGGCCGGCTGGATCCGCCCGTGGACCGGCACCCGGCGCGCCGAGGCCGTCCGGGACACCCTCGACGCACCGGTGCGCACGGCCACCTGGAAGGACCGCCTCTACGCCGTCCCCTACAACACCAACGTCCAGCTGCTGTGGTACCGCGCGGACCTCGTGCCGGAGCCGCCCACGACGTGGGCCGGGATGCTCGACGCCGCACGCGCCCTGGCGAAGGCCGGCAAACCCCACCGGATCGAGGTCCAGGGCGCCCAGTACGAGGGGCTCACCGTCTGGTTCAACACGCTCGTCGCCAGCGCGGGCGGTTCGATCCTCAACGCCGACGCGACCGCGCCCTCGCTCGGCGCGCCCGCCGTCCGGGCCGCGGGCATCATGCGCGACCTGGCGGCCTCTCCCGCCGCCGACCCGTCGCTGTCCAACCAGACGGAGGACCAGAACCGGCTCGCCATGGAGTCCGGCAGCGCCGCCTTCCAGGTGAACTACCCCTTCGTGTATCCGGCGATGAAGGCCGACAACCCGGAGCTCTTCCGGCACTTCCGATGGGCGCGCTACCCCCGGGTGGACGCCGACCGCCCCGCACGGGTCACCATCGGCGGCATCGACCTCGCCGTCGGCGCCCACAGCCGCCGGCCCGAGCTCGCCTTCGAGGCGGCGCTGTGCCTGCGCGACCGGGACAACCAGCGGGCCGCCGCGCTCCGCGGCGGCCTGCCGCCGACCCTGCGCTCCCTCTACGACGACCCCCGGATCGAGCGGAGCTACCCCTTCGCCCAGGACATCCTCGCCGAGCTGGAGAACGCCGCCCTGCGTCCGCAGACCCCCGCCTACCAGAACGTGTCCATCGCGGTGTCCCACACCCTGTCACCACCCGCCGAGATCCAGCCCGCCGCCTCCGTCCGGGACCTGCGGGGGCAGATCGAGGACGCCCTGCAGTCCAAGGGGCTGGTCCCGTGACGCGGCTGTCGGCGGGCGCCCGCCAGGAGCGCCGGCTCGGCTGGCTGCTCTGCGCCCCCGCCGTGCTCGTCATGCTCGCCGTGACCGCCTACCCCGTGCTCTACGCCCTCTACCTCTCCCTGCACCGCTACGACCTGCGCTTCCCGCAGCTGGCCCGCTTCGTGGGCCTGGACAACTACGCCGCGGTCCTGGGCTCCGGGTTCTGGTGGGAGGCGTTCCAGGTGACCTGCCTGATCACCGTCGTCTCCGTGGCGGTGGAACTGGTCCTCGGCATGGGCCTGGCCGTCGTCATGCACCGGGCGATCATCGGCCGCTCCGCGGTGCGCACCGCGGTCCTGCTGCCGTACGGCATCGTGACCGTCGTCGCCGCCTTCTCCTGGCAGTACGCCTGGACCCCCGGCATCGGCTACCTCGTCGACTCGGCGGGGGAGGCCCCGCTGACCGACCACTGGAAGGCCATCGGGCTGATCATCCTGGCCGAGGTCTGGAAGACCACGCCCTTCATGGCGCTGCTGCTCCTCGCCGGGCTGGCCCTGGTGCCCGAGGAGACCCTGCGCGCGGCCATGGTCGACGGCGCCACGCGGTGGCAGCGCTTCCGGCTCGTCACACTGCCGCTGATGAAACCCGCCATCCTGGTGGCGCTGCTGTTCCGCACCCTCGACGCGTTCCGCGTCTTCGACAACATCTACGTGCTCACCCAGGGCTCCAACGGCACCGGCTCCGTGTCGATCCTCGGCTACGACAACCTCTTCACGGCGCTGAACCTCGGCATCGGCTCGGCGATCTCCGTGCTGATCTTCCTCTGCGTGGCGGTCATCGCCTTCGCCTTCATCAGGCTGTTCGGCACGGCCGCCCCAGGAACGGAGGACACCGGACGATGAGCACGAGGCCGGCGCAGCGGCGGCGGATCGCCCGCTGGAGCGTCGTCAACACCGCCGTGGTGCTCTACGCGCTGTTCCCGGTGTGGTGGATCGTCGCGTTGTCCTTCAAGGACCCCGCCACCCTCTCCGACGGCAGCTTCGTCCCCCGCACGTGGACGCTGGAGAACTACCGCGGCATCTTCGCGACCTCCGAGTTCACCCGCGCGCTGGTCAACTCCATCGGGATCGCCCTGATCTCCACCGTCGTCGCCGTCACCCTGGGCACCATGGCCGCCTACGCCGTGGCCCGGCTGCGCTTCCCCGGCAAGGGGCTGCTGATCGGCACCTCGCTGCTGATCGCGATGTTCCCGCCCATCTCCCTGGTGTCGCCGCTCTTCGACATCGAGCGCTTCCTCGGCCTGTTCGACACGTGGGCCGGGCTGATCATCCCGTACATGACCTTCTCGCTGCCGCTGGCGATCTACACGCTGTCGGCGTTCTTCCGCGAGATCCCCTGGGACCTGGAGAAGGCCGCCAAGGTCGACGGGGCAACCCCCGCCCAGGCCTTCCGGCTGGTCATCGCGCCGCTCGCGGCACCCGGGGTGTTCACCACGGCGATCCTGGTCTTCATCTTCTGCTGGAACGACTTCCTCTTCGCGATCTCGCTGACCTCCACCACCGCCGCGCGCACCGTCCCTGCGGCCATCGCCTTCTTCACCGGCAGCTCCCAGTTCCAGCAGCCCACCGGTTCGATCGCGGCGGCCGCCGTGGTCATCACCGTCCCGATCGTCGTCTTCGTGCTGCTCTTCCAGCGGCGCATCGTGGCCGGACTGACCTCCGGCGCAGTGAAGGGCTGAAGGACCGCACATGGCCGAGATCACCCTCGAAGGCGTCGCCAAGCGCTACCCCGACGGCGCGGTCGCCGTCCGCGACGTCAGCCTCGCCATCGCGGACGGCGAGTTCGTGATCCTGGTAGGCCCGTCGGGCTGCGGGAAGTCCACCACCCTCAACATGATCGCCGGGCTGGAGGACATCACCGAGGGCACCCTCCGCATCGGCGGCCAGGTCGTCAACGACAAGGCCCCCAAGGACCGCGACATCGCCATGGTCTTCCAGAGCTACGCCCTCTACCCCCACATGACCGTCCGCCAGAACATGGGCTTCGCCCTGCGGCTGGCCCACGTGGACAAGGCCGTCATCAGGCAGAAGGTGGAGGAGGCGGCCCGCGTCCTCGACCTCACCGGGCACCTCGACCGCAAGCCCGCCAACCTCTCCGGCGGGCAGCGCCAGCGCGTGGCGATGGGCCGTGCCATCGTCCGCGAGCCCAAGGCCTTCCTGATGGACGAGCCGCTGTCCAACCTCGACGCCAAGCTGCGGGTCCAGATGCGCACCCAGATCGCCCGGCTGCAGCGGCGCCTGGGCACCACCACGGTGTACGTCACGCACGACCAGACCGAGGCCATGACCCTCGGCGACCGCGTCGTCGTGATGCGCGGCGGCCTCGTCCAGCAGACCGGATCGCCGCAGGAACTGTACGACCGGCCCCGCAACCTCTTCGTCGCCGGCTTCATCGGCTCGCCCGCGATGAACTTCTTCCCCGCCACGGTGGAGGAGGACCGGTTGAGGACCCCGCTCGGCGACCTGCCGCTCGACGACCGGCTCCGTACCGCCCTGACACGCCGCGACGCACCGCGCGAGGTCATCGCGGGCTTCCGGCCCGAGCACTTCGAGGACGCCGCGCTCGTGGACCCGGAACGCGGCGGCGCCACCGTCACCGTGACCGTCGACGTCCGCGAGTCCCTCGGCTCCGACGTCTACGTCCACGTCGCCCAGGAGGGCGGCGCGGCCGCCGTGGCCGCCGCGGAGCAACTGGCCGAACTGGCCGCCGATTCCGGGCTCGCCGACACCGGCGCCGGCGGCCCCGAGGTCGTCGCCCGGCTCTCCGCCAGGACCCGGGCACGCGAGGGCGAACGCCTGCGCCTGTGGCTCGACACCGCACGGGCCCAGGTCTTCGACCCGGCCACGGGTGACAACCTCACGCTCCCCGAACGCCCCCGCGACACGGCCGCGGAGTGAGCCCATGGCGCCGGCCCCCGTCCCGCCACCCCTCCCCGGACCCCTCGTGGACCTCGCCCCGCTCCTCGACGACTGGGGCTACCTGGCGGTCGGCGTCCTCGTCCTGCTCGACAACGGCGGCATCCCCGTGCCCGGCCAGACCGTCCTCGTCGTCGCGGCCGCCTACGCGGGCGCCGGACGGATGGACATCGCCGGCGTCGTCGCGGTCGCCGTCGCCGCGGCCGTCGCGGGCGACTGCCTCGGCTACCTCATCGGCCGTAGCGGCGGCCGCGCCTTCGTCCACCGCTGGGGCCGCTACGTCCTGCTCACCCCGGAACGCTTCCTGCGCGGCGAGGAGTTCTTCGCCCGCCGTGGCGACCTCGTCGTCCTCCTCGCCCGGTTCGTCGACGTCCTGCGCCAGACCAACGGCATCATCGCCGGCACCGCCGGCATGCCCTGGTGGCGCTTCCTGCTCTGCAACACCCTCGGCGCGATCCTCTGGGTCGGCGTCTGGGCCGGCCTCGCCAACGCCGCCGGCACCCGCCTGGGCGCCCTCTACTCCTGGCTCACCCGCTTCCAGCTCTACGCCGTGATCACCGTGGGCCTCCTCCTCGCCGCCCTGACCGCCCACCACATCCGCCGGCGCCGCATCCGCCGCCGTGACACCGGCTCCTGAGGCGGCTCACGGCCCGGCGCCCTGCTGGTGCGTTGCTCAGGGCGGCCGGCGGAACGGGACGGTCATGCAGCGCGCGTGCCGCCGCGAGGTGCAGCACCGCCGTGAACCGCCAGGGGTGGATCGGGCCGGCGACCTGCCGGGGCTCGTCCTCCAGGTCGGCCATGGCGGCGACCACCTTGTACGGGTTGGTGAAAGCGGATCCAGAGGCGGTCACCGCCGACCATGTGGCGGCGCCGCGGGAGCCACCAGTCGCCCCGGGGGTGCGTCCGCGCGCGGTCGAGCACCTCGCCCGGCGGGGCGGACTTGGGCACGCGGGACGGCAGTCACAGATGTGTGGCGTCAGTCAGTATCGAGGCCGTCGATCAGGCGGTTGAGGAACCGGGTGAAGGTGGCGTCGGGAGTGAGGGGACGTCCGGGGGCGGAAAGGGCTTCGGCGAGTTCCGGGTGGCAGCCGTCGGCGGCGACAGCGGCGAGATAGCGGCCTTCGGCTGCGGCCCGGTCTGGTGATCGTGAGACCGCGGCCTGCGCGATCTCATGAGCAACGTGCCCGGCCACGAATGCGGTGATCTGGGCGAAGACCTCTAGCTTCGCCGCACCGTCCAGCCCGGTGGGCCGCAGGACGGCGAGCACGTGTTCCAGGAAGGCGAGTGTGTTGGGGCCCGGAACGCGACGGGTGGACAAGGCGGCGGGCAGCCAGGGGTGGCGCAGCATATGGGTGCGCTGCAGGTGGGCCACGGTCTTCAGATCGGCACGCCAGTCGCCGCTGGGTGGGTCCGTGACCGTGAGTTCACCGCTGACGTGGTCGACCATCAGTTCCAGCAGCGTGTCCTTGTCAGGGGCGTAGCTGTAGAGCGACATGACGCCCGCTCCGACCTCGGCGGCGACCCGCCGCATGGTGACCGCGTCGAGTCCTTCCGCGTCCGCCAGAGTGACGGCTGCGACGGTGATCGTCTCCCGGCTGAAGGAGGGCCTGCGGCCTCTGCGGGTCTCGGTGGGACGCAGCCAGAGCTGTTCGGGATCGACGCCCACGGCACCGGACTTTCCGTCCCCGGACACGGCCTCGCACTCCTTCCCCTGATTGCTGAGGCGGCTTCTTGCCAAGGTCATCCAAGCATCCTCTATTCTCGTACACCGTACGAGAATAGAGGAGGGGAACGATGCCATCACACACGCCCGACGCCGTAGCCAGACCAGCCTGGGTGCCACCCGCCGGAAAACCGCCACTGTCCTCGCGGATGATGAGGGCCACCTGGCGAGGTCTGCCAGCGAAACGGAACGAGGTCGGATGGGAGCCGGGGCTGGTGGTGCCGGCCGCCGACGGCAGCCCGTTGATCACTGACCACTACTTTCCGCGCGCCCAGGGCGACTTCCCCACCCTGCTGGTCCGCTCGCCCTATGGCAGAGGCCTGCCGTGGTCACCCCAGTACGGCCTGCTCTTCGCCGAACAGGGCTTCCACGTAGTCCTGCAGAGCTGCCGTGGCACCGGAGGTTCGGGCGGCATGTTCGACCTGTGGCGCAACGAGGCCGCCGACGGCCAGGCCACGATGTCCTGGCTGCGCGAGCAACCCTGGTTCAACGGGACACTGGGGACCGTCGGCCCCAGTTACCTGGGCTACGTGCAATGGGCCCTCGCTTTGGACCCACCGCCAGAACTGAGGGCAATGGTGGTGCAAGTAGGGCTGCACGATCCCTACGCCCTGTTCCATGCAGGCGGTGCCCTTCGCCTGGAGAACGCCCTCGCCGTGGGCGTGGGCATGAACTACCAGCACCAGGGCATGGCACCGTTCCTCAAGGCGACACTGCGCCTGCACCGCCGTCTGCGCGACATAACCACCGCGCAGCCCCTGCGCAGGGCGTACGTGTCAGCCTTCGGCAGCGAACTGCCCTGGCTGGACGACGTGATGACACACCCGGACGCCAAGGACGCCTACTGGCACGGCGCCTCGTTGGCGGAATCGGCGGAGCGGCTCCGCGTGCCCACGGCGCTGATCACCGGATGGCACGACGCACTGGCCGACCAGACCTTTGAGCAGTACGACCGGCTGTGCCAGGCCGGATGTGAGACCGCCCTGCTCGTCGGTCCCTGGACCCACACCTCCGCCCTGCAGCAAGGATGGCCCGAGGTATTCGCCGAGAGCCTCGCCTGGCTGCGCGCCCACCTGTACGCCGATCCCTCCGGCCTGCGTCCCACCGCGGTGCGTGTGCGCATCGGCGGCGAAGACGCCTGGCGGGACCTCGACGACTGGCCGCCGGCCGCTGCGGCCACCTCGTGGTACCCCGTCCCCGGCGGGCATCTCACCCGGCAGGCCCCCGCAGACTCCGCACCCGTGACGGCGTTCCGCTACGACCCGGCCGATCCCACCCCCTCCCTGGGCGGCCCACTGCTCTCCCGCACCGCCGGTCCACGGAACAACGCCACCCTGGAGGCCCGAGACGACGTCCTGACATTCACCGGCCCACCCCTGACCGAGCCCATGGACATCCTGGGCCCGGTCTCCGCACGGCTGAGCATCTCCACGGACACCGGACACGCCGATGTCTTCACCCGCCTGTGCGACGTAGACCCGCAAGGCCGCTCCGTCAACATCTGTGACGGGTTCAGCCGACTCCGGACGGCTCAACAGGCGCCCTCACAGGTCACCGTGCCGATGAGCGCCATTGCCCACCGCTTCCCCGTCGGCCATCGCATACGCTGGCAGATCAGCGCAGGCGCCCACCCACGCTACGCCCGCAATCCCGGCACCGGTGAGTCGCCGGTGGACGCCATCACCTACACGCCGGTGCGCATCACGCTCCACGCGGACTCGGCATTGGTACTTCCCAGCAGCTCTGGTCTCGCGTAATCCGTCAGTCCTCCGGGGAACGGCCGACGAGCCGGGCCGTCCGGCCCGGCTCACTCCTCCACGCCCTCTTCGCGATCCAGGTCAACCACGTCAGGATTTCGTAGCAGCCACCCGTGGGCCGCGATTCACTTCAACACGCTGAACCTGACAGAGCAGCACCGGTGGGGGCGCCGCCCCTGCGGCCCCAGCTCCGCCGGGGGGTGCCCCCACGGTGGGGAAGCCGTCCGGCGCATCCTCGACGCGGTAGCGCAGCGCGGTCGCCCAGAAGTGCGCCTGGCCCTCCGGATCCGCGCAGTCGAACGTGAGCTGGAAAGCGACCATGGGGTGCCTCCGTCGAAGTGGCCCGCCCGGTGCCCGCGCCGGTGGGGCCATCCTGCCCGACGGGTACGACAGCGGCTCAGCCGTTCTCCTCGATCCTGAAGCCGACCTTCAACCCGACCTGGAAGTGCCCGACCTGCCCGTCCGCGAAATGACCGCGGATCTGCGTCACCTCGAACCAGTCGAGGTTGCGCAGGGTCTCCGAGGCACGGCTGAGCCCGTTGCGGATGGCGGCGTCCAGACCCTCGCTGGACGAGCCGACGATCTCGGTCACCCGGTACGTGTGGTCGGTCATGAGGCCTCCCTGATCGGTGGGACGGGCGGTTCCGCCGCCCTCCACGGTGCCTCATCACCCGTCGCGCCGCGAGGGGAAGGGGCCCCGGGGCGTTAGCCCGCGGCGTGCCGTGGGAAGGGGCACCACATGGCCAGGGCGAACGACGAGGTCGAAGCCCTGCTCCGTGAGTACGCCGACCTCATCCGGATCACCGGTGGCGACGCGTTCAAGGCGCGCGCCTACGAGAAGGCCGCCCGCGCCATCGGCGGCCACCATGAGGACGTCTCCCGGCTCGACGACAAGGAGCTGCGGAAGATCCCCGACGTGGGGAAGTCGGTGGCCGCGAAGGTCGCCGAGTACCTGCGCACCGGCACCGTGCCAGCCCTCGAGGAGCTGCGCGCCCGCATCCCCGCGGGTGTGCGGGAGATGACCGAGATCCCGACGCTCGGCCCCAAGCGGGCCATGATGCTCTACCGGGAGCTGCACATCGCCTCGGTGCGGGAACTCGCCGACGCCATCCACCAGGAGCGCCTGCGCGGCCTGCCCGGCTTCGGCGCCCGCACCGAGGAGAACATCCTGCACGGCATCGGCCTGCTGCGGTCCTCGGGGGGCCGGGTCCGGCTCGACGTCGCCATGGAGGTCGCCGAGGAGGTCGTCGCCGAGCTCTCCGCGCTCCCCGGCTGCGAGCGCTGCACGTACGCAGGCTCGCTGCGCCGCATGCGGGAGACCGTCGGCGACGTCGACGTCCTCGTCGCCGCGGAGCGGTCCGGGCCCTTCATGGAGACGTTCGTCCGGATGCCCGTGACCGCGGAGGTCGTCGTGCGGGGCGCGAAGAAGACCTCGATCCGTACCGCCAAAGGCCTCCAGGTCGACCTGCGGGTGGTGCCGCCGGACGCGTGGGGCGCGGCGCTGCAGTACTTCACCGGCTCCAAGGCCCACAACATCCGCGTCCGCGAGCTGGCCGTCCATCACGGCCTCAAGCTCTCCGAGTACGGGCTCTTCGACACCGCGACCGGCGAGCGGATCGTCTCCCGGACCGAGGAGGAGGTCTACGCCCGGCTCGGTCTGCCCTGGATACCGCCGACGCTGCGGGAGGACCGGGGCGAGATCCAGGAGGGACTGGCCGGGGAACTGCCCGAGCCCCTCGCCCTGGACGCCGTCCGCGGCGACCTGCACACCCACACCGACCTGACGGACGGCCTTGCCGGGCTGGAGGAGATGGTTGCGGCCGCGGCCGCGCGCGGCTACGCCTATTACGCGGTCACCGACCACGCGCCCAACCTGTACATGCAGCGCATGACCGACGCGAAGATCCTCGCCCAGCGCGAGCAGGTCCGCCGCCTGGACCGCACGCACCAGGGCATGCGCGTCCTGCACGGCACCGAACTGAACATCGGCCCCGACGGCGACGTGGACTGGCCGGACGGGTTCCTGGCCGGCTTCGACCTGTGCGTCGCCTCCATCCACTCCCACTTCAACCAGGACCGCGACGCCCTCACCCGGCGCCTGGTGCGCGCCGCCGAGAACCCGTACGTCGACATCATCGGCCACCCCACCACCCGGCTGCTGGGCAGGCGCCCGGGTGTCGACGCCGACCTCGACGAGGTCTTCGCCGCCTGCGCCCGCACCGGCACCGCGCTGGAGGTCAACGCCCAGCCCGACCGGCTCGACCTCGGCGACGAGCTGATCCTGCGGGCCCGCCGGCACGGCGTGCGGTTCGCCGTCGACAGCGACGCGCACTCCACCGTCCACCTGGACTTCATGCGCTACGGCGTCGGCACCGCCCAGCGGGGCCGGCTCACCGAGGACGACGTCGTCAACGCCTGGCCGCTCACCCGGCTGCGGCGCTTCCTGCGCGAGGGCCGCCGTACGCATCCGCGACCGTACCCGGGGTAGGCGCAGCGAAAGGGCCCCGCACCACGCCCCGACATCGAGGAGGACACGATGCTGCTGCTGGGATTCGTGCTCATGGGCGCCACCGCCGCCTTCACCGGGCTCCTGATCGCGGAGAACCTCGGGGGTGGCCCCGACTACACCGTGACGTTGTTCGGCTCCGACATCGCCACCGTCAACACCCTCGGGGCGTTCCTCGCCGGTCTCGCGCTGGCCCTGGTGTTCTGCCTGGCCTCGGTCATCGCCCTGGCCGGCGCCGGACGCGAGCGCAGCCGCCGTGCGGAGCTGCGCCGGCTGCGCCGCCGGGCCCGTGCCGCCGAGGCCGCGCCCGACGCCACCGCCGCGGGCACCACCGCCGCCCCGGCCCCCGGTACCGCCAGGACCGACGACGAGACGGCCACGACGCAGAAGACCCCCTCGGCGTCGGCGCGCCGCCGGGGCATGCACCTCTTCGGCCACTGAGCCACCTGACCCACCGCCCACCGGCCCACCGAGCCACCGACCCGGAGCGCCCGGCCACCAGCGTTACGTACGACGGACCGCCGAAGATGCCTCCCGGACCCGCTGCCGCCATTCTTGGAACGGGGAAGGACAAGGAGGCCGGTACGTGTCCACCACGAAGATCTGCTGTGTGGCGGGCGCCCCGTGCTGGGTCAGCCTGATGGCACGCGACCTGGACGTGGCGAAGGCGTTCTACGGACCACTGCTCGGCTGGGAGTTCGAACCCGGGCCCTCACGCTGGGGCCCCTACGAACGCGCGCTGGTGAACGGCACGGAGGTGGCCGGCATCGGCGCCATCGCCCGCGACTGGGAGACCTCGGTGTCCTGGACCACCTACTTCGGGGTGGACAGCGCCGACGCCACGGCCTCCGACATCCGCGACCGCGGCGGCACGGTGGCCGTGGGCCCGCTCGACTTCGACGCCGGGCGGCTGGCGCTGGTGGCGGACTCCATGGGCGCCTCCTTCGGCATCTGGGAGGGCGAGCACGGCCCCGCCCGCAAGCTGCGGATGCACGGCGCACCCTCCTGGATCGAGCTGCGTACACGTGACGCCTTCGCCGCGGCCCTGTTCTACGGCGAGGTCTTCCACTGGGACCGGCGCGGCCCCCGCTACGTCGTGGAATGGGAGAACGACCGCGTCGTCCTCTACGTCGACGGGCACAGCGTCGCGGGGATCCGCGGCGGCGGCGTGGAGGCCGCGGCCGACCCCAAGGTCCGGCCGCGGTGGCACGTCTTCTTCACCGTCGCCGACGTCGACGAGGCCGTCCGGCGCGCCAAGGACCTCGGCGGCGAGGTGACCGGCGAACCCCTCGACAGCGCCTACGGCAGGGTCGCGGGCATCCGTGACCCTGAGGGCGGACTGCTCTCCCTCGTCGCCGACCACCAGTAGCACGCGCCCGGCGCGTCCCATCGGATGAACCTCGCCCCGCCATCGTCCCGCCGGGTCGCGGACACCCCGGTGGGGCACTAGAGAAGCGGCCATGGAGTGGTTCACGGCACCCGACTACTGGCTGAGCCGCGTCGTCGTCCAGCGCGGGCTGGGCGTGCTCTACCTGGTCGCCTTCCTCACCGCCGCCGGTCAGTTCCGCGCCCTCATCGGCGAGCACGGGCTGCTGCCCGTCCCGCGCTTCCTGCGGGACGTGCCCTTCCGTCACGCGCCCAGCCTGTTCCACCTCCGCTACTCCGACCGTCTCTTCGCCGCTGTCGCGTGGGGCGGTGCCGCGCTGTCCGCCGCCGTCGTCGCGGGCGTCACCGACCTCGTGCCGCTGTGGGCCGCCATGCCGCTGTGGGCGGCGCTGTGGCTGCTCTACCTGTCGATCGTCAACGTCGGCCAGACCTGGTACGCGTTCGGCTGGGAGTCCCTGCTGCTGGAGGCCGGCTTCCTGGCGGTGTTCCTCGGCAACGACGACACAGGGCCGCCCGTGCTGATCCTGTGGCTGATGCGCTGGCTGGTCTTCCGCGTCGAGTTCGGCGCCGGACTGATCAAGATGCGGGGCGACGCCTGCTGGCGCGATCTGACCTGCCTCTACTACCACCACGAGACACAGCCCATGCCCGGCCCGCTCAGCTGGTTCTTCCACCACCTGCCGCGCGGGGCGCACCGGGCCGAGACCGCCGCCAACCACTTCGCCCAGCTGGTCATGCCCGTAGCCCTGTTCACTCCGCAACCGGTGGCGAGCGTCGCCGCCTGCGTCGTCATCCTCACCCAGCTGTGGCTGGTGCTCTCGGGCAACTTCGCGTGGCTGAACTGGCTGACGATCGTCCTCGCCGTCGCCGCCCTCGACGGCTCGTACGCGGCAGCGCCGCCGCCCGCGGCGTCCGTCCCCCCGCCCGCCTGGTACGCGGCCCTGGTGATCGCCGCCACCGCTCTGGTGGCCGTGCTCAGCTACTGGCCCGCCCGCAATCTGCTCTCCCGCGGCCAGATGATGAACGTCTCCTTCAACCGGCTGCACCTGGTCAACTCCTACGGCGCCTTCGGCAGCATCAACCGGATGCGCCTGGAGGTCGTGGTGGAGGGCACCGACGCCGCCGAACCCGGCCCCGGCACCGTGTGGAAGGAGTACGGCTTCAAGGGCAAGCCCACCGACCCGCACCGGCTGCCCCGCCAGTTCGCCCCGTACCACCTGCGGCTGGACTGGATGATGTGGTTCGCCGGGATCTCCTCGGGCTACGCGTGGAGCTGGTTCGTGCCGTTCGTCGGCAAGCTCCTGGAGAACGATCCCCGCACCCTGCGGCTGCTGCGGAGCAACCCCTTCCCGGACGCCCCGCCCACCTACGTCCGCGCCCGCCTCTACCACTACCGCTTCACCGACTGGCGCACCCTGCGCGCCACCGGGGCCTGGTGGGAGCGGAGCCTCGTGCGCGAGTACCTTCCGCCCGTCGACCGCGAGGGACTGCGCCGCCACGGCTGACGACGCCCGTGCGTCCCGGCCCCGGGCCTCAGTCGCGCCAGGGGGTGGGACGGATCTCGAAGCCGGTGAGCCCCTCCGGCTCCTCCTCGACGACCTCCACCCGGTCCACGATGGACAGCGGCGAGCCTTCCTGCGACCAGGCGACCATCTCCGCCACCGCCCCGGGCGGGCCCTCGAAGACCGCCTCGACGGTGCCGTCCGGCCGGTTGCGGACCCAGCCGGCGACACCGGTGCCGTCCGCGGTCATGCGGCAGGTGTCCCGGAAGTACACCCCCTGGACGTCCCCCGTCACCACGACCCGGCGCCGGATCACGGCCGGACCCGGCGGATCGCGTCGCGGAAGGCGTCGGCGTCCAGGACGGCCGCCCCGCCGGGGTCGTTGTTGAAGTACACGAACACGTCGGAGCCCTCAGGCCAGGTGTCCACGATGCGGTGCGCCCAGGTGGTCAGCGCCCGGGACCCGTAGCGGGGCCACGGCCGGGCGATGCCCTCATGGAAGCGCACGTAGCCCCAGTCCGCGGTGCGCCACAACGGCGTGGCCGGGCGCGCCCGCCGGTCGGCCCAGCACAGGGCCGCGCCCTGGCGCTTCAGCAGCGCGCGGATCTCGGGGGTCCACCAGGAGGCGTGCCGCGGCTCGACGGCCACCCGCACACCCGCGGGGAAGCAGCGCAGGCACGTCTCCAGGACACGGGCGTCGGCCCGGAGGTTCGGCGGCAGCTGCAGCAGCACCGGGCCCAGCCGGTCGCCGAGCCCCTCCGCGTGCGTCAGCAGCCGCCGCACCGGCTCCTCAGGGTCGCGCAGCCGCTTCATGTGGGTCAGGTAGCGGCTGGCCTTAACCGCCATGACGAAGCCCTCGGGCGTGTGCTCGCGCCAGATCGCGAACGTCTCCCGGGACGGCAGGCGGTAGAAGGCGTTGTTGCTCTCGACCGTGCCGAAGCGGCGGGCGTACTCCTCCAGCCACAGTCGCTGCGGCACCTGGGGCGGGTACAGCACGCCGCGCCAGTCCCGGTACTGCCACCCTGAGGTTCCCACGAGCACGGACATCGCGCGGCCCTGCCGGTTGCTTGCTTGTCCCTATTCAGGGTAGGTCGTAAGAAGTCCCGCATCTCCCCGCTCGCGGGGGTGAAACCATGCACTTCACAGACCGTGCCGATGCCGGACGGCAGCTCGCGGAGCGGCTGCGGCATCTGGATTTCGACAACCCCATCGTGCTCGGCCTGCCGCGTGGCGGCGTGGTCGTCGCCTACGAGGTGGCGCAGGCCCTGCACGCTCCGCTGGACGTGATCGTCGTCCGCAAGCTGGGCGTCCCCTACCACCGGGAACTGGGCTTCGGCGCCATCGGCGAGGGCGGCGCCAAGGTGCTCAGCGACGACATCGTCCGCATGGGCCACGTCTCCCGTGCCGACATCGACAGCGTCGAACACCGCGAGGAGGCCGAGCTGGCCCGGCAGGCGCACCGATTCCGCGAGGGGCGGCCGCGCACCTCGCTGGCCGGCCGTACGGTGCTGATCGTCGACGACGGCGTCGCCACCGGCGCCACCGCCCTCGCCGCCTGCGAGGTGGCCCGCGCCCAGGGCGCGGCCCGGATCGTGCTCGCGGTGCCCGTGGCCTCGCCGCAGTCGCTGCCCGCGCTGCGGCACGCCGCCGACGACGTGGTGTGCCTGTCGGCGCCGAACGCCTTCTTCGCGGTGGGGGAGTGGTACCACGACTTCTCCCAGACCGCCGACGAGGAGGTGTCCGGCCTGCTCAAGCGGGCCGCCGCCCGGGCACCGCGGACCACCGAGGTGGACCTCACCGTGGGCGACGGGGCCGGGACGCGGCTCGCCGGCACGCTGACCATGCCCGCCGACGCGCGGGCGCTGGTGCTCTTCGCCCACGGCACCGGCAGCAGCCGGCACAGCCCGCGCAACCGCGCCGTGGCCGCCGCGCTCAACCAGGCCGGCCTCGGCACCCTCCTGTTCGACCTCCTCACCTCCGCCGAGGAGGCGGACCGGGCCAACGTCTTCGACATCGAACTGCTCGCCGGCCGCCTGGCCGACGTCACCGAGTGGGCCCGCGGGGAGAACCTGCCGCTGGCCTACTTCGGCGCCAGCACGGGCGCCGCCGCCGCGCTGTGGGCAGCGGCCGACCCCCGGGCCGCCCCGTACGTCTCCTCGGTGGTGTCCCGGGGCGGCCGCCCCGACCTGGCCGCGCCCCGGCTCGGCGCTGTCAGGGCACCCACCCTGCTCATCGTCGGCGGCCGGGACACCACCGTCCTGGAGCTGAACCGGCGTGCCCAGGAGGCGCTCGGCTGCCCCAGCCTGCTGCACGTGGTGCCCGGCGCCACCCATCTGTTCGAGGAGCCCGGAGCCCTCGACGAGGTGGCGCACCTGGCGCGCGACTGGTTGGCCGGTCACCTCCCTGCGACGGCCGGTCCGTGACCGTACCCTGAGGTCAGGGGGCGGAAGGGAGTAGGAGGATGCGCCGATGAGGAGCACGGTGACCATGCTGGACTCACTTCCGCCGGCCCACCGCCGGGCCTTCCTGGAGCACGGCAAGAAGGTCAGCTTCCCGCAGAGCTGGCGCATCTGCGACGAGGGCAGATTCGCCGACCGGTTCTGGGTGATCGAATCGGGGGCCGTCTCCATCGACATGGACGTGCCCGGCCGCGGCGCGGTCTCCGTCGAGACCCTCGGCCCCGGCGAACTCGTCGGCTGGTCCTGGCTGTTCCCTCCCTACCGCTGGCAGGTCGGCGCCCACGCGCTGGGCTCGGTGGGGGCGTACGAGTTCAGCGGCGCCGAGATCCGCGACCTGTGCCGGGAAAACCCGGTGCTGGGCCAGGCCATCGTGCTGGCCGCCGCACAGACCATCGCCCAGCGGCTGGGCTCCGCCCGGGCCCGGATGCTCGACATGTACGGCCCGCGTCTGCAGGAGCATTCCTGAGGGCACGGCCGCTCCTCGGGGATGCGCCCCGAGCGCCTCGGCCGGCCGACGGAATTCGGCCACGTGCGTGGGGCGCGGCGGCCCGCCGCCGAGCTCCCGCAGCGTGCGGATCGGCTCCAGCCGTGCCACGGAGGCGGCGTCGTACAGCCGGTAGCCGCCGCGCTGCGCCCGGCCGGCGGCAGCGCGCCGATGTCGGACCAGTAGCGGGTGGTGAGCGCGCACCGGCGTGCCGGTACGGCGGGCGAGCCGCCCGAGGGTGAGGAGTTCCTGGTCGTCGCCCATTCGGCCGGGTCCGGACCTTCCGGCGGCCGGAGGCTCGCGCCCCTGTTCCCCGGTTCACTCCACCCAGGTGTCCTCGGCCCCCCGCGTGCCCACCGGGCGGCGGAAGAGTTCGTCGCGGTCCGCGTCGTACAGGACGAACGACCGGTGCGCCTTCGGTGCGGGGCGTACCGCGACGACCTCCGACGCGCGGAAGCCGGGCCACGGCTGCCCGCTGTGGCCGGCGCCCTCGGCCGCTTCCGGCGCCGACAGCGGATTGCCGCCCGCGCAGCGCACCCGGGGGACGCCGCGTTCGTCGACGAGCACCGCCGTGCCCTTCTCCAGCACCGCCGCGAAGGAGGTCGCGGAGCCGTCCGCGTAGCCGTGGCCGGTGACCCGGGTGTCGGCGCGCAGCAGCGCCGGGGTGAGCGACTTCAGGTACCGCCCGATCCCGTCGGTGTCGATGACCGCCACCCGGGCGAAGGCGGCCGCCTTGCCGGGGTCCTCGGTCAGGTACCGGGTCTGCTCGGCGACGTCGCAGGAGGCCCTGCCCTTGGTGCCGCCGTACAGGGCGCGGGTACCGCCGGAGACGCTCGGTGCCCCGTACGCGCCGGCGGGTTCGGGGGTCAGGGTGGGCGCCGGGGCGTCCGCGGGAGGGGGGTCGCCGGCCGTGCCGGCGGTGAAGGCGTCCTGACCCGCCACCTGGGCCGGCTGCAGTACGATCCGCGGCCGGGTGGGCGAGGGGCTCTTCTCCGGCGCGCCGGTGCCCCCACTCCCTCCCCGCGTGGCCAGGAAGACCGCCAGGACGAGCGCCGCGGCCCCGAGTGCGGCCAGTGCCGACAGCCCGGCGCTCGACGTCCACCACCTCCGGCGCGCGTGCGCGGGAGGTGCGTGGCCGGGGTCGGGGGCGCCGGGTGGCTCCCGGGGCGGAGGTGGGGTCACTCCCGCATTCTCCGTCCATCCTCCGACCGGGCCGCAAGCCGGGGCATTCCGGACGGGCGGGCTGCCGCCGGGCTGCTTAGCCTGACACCGTGACCCGGCATCCGCCCTCCACCCCGCCCCCCGCCCCGGGGTTCGCCCACGGCTGGCTGCACGCGCTGGCGGCGGTTCTGGCCGGGTACGCCGTCATGGTGGTCGTGGCGGCCCTCGGACTCTGGCTGGCGGGGGCCTCGGAGCTGCCGCAGGGCGCGTTCCTGCCGGTCATCGCGGCCACCGTGGTCATGGCCGTCGGCGGCCGCGTCGGTCTGGAGGGCGGCGCGGGCACCATCGCCCGGTCGGACGCGGCGGTGACCGTCTTCCCGCTGTCCGTCGCCCTGGCCGGGGCCCTGGTCACCGCCTACGTGGTCGTACGGCCGCTGCGCCGGCACGCGGTGGTCCCCGGGCGCCGGATGCTGTGGCTCTTCGTCCGTACGGCCGTGCTGTGGGCCCTCGCCACGCTGCTGATCGCCCTCGGCGCACGCCACACCTTCACCATCTCCACGGGCGAGGAGTTCCTCAACGACCTCGGCGACCTGCTCGGGGTCACCCCCACCGTGGGCTTTCGCGCCGACGTACCGGTCTCGGTCGTCGCCGGGCTGCTCTGGCTGGCCGTCGTCCTGGTCCTGGCCTTCGCCGTGTCGCGCAGGGCGCCGCTGCCGTCCCGGCTGGTGCCCGCGCACACCGTCGTCCGGCCGGCCGCCCGTGCCATGGTGGGCGTGCTGCTCGCCTACGTGGTCGTCGGCGGCGTGATCGCGGTGGTCACCGCCTTCACCCGCGCGGAGCCCGCCGACGGCTTCGCCGTGGTCTTCCTCGGCCTGCCCAACGTGGCCTGGCTCGCGCTCGGGATCGGCATGGGCGCCTCGTGGCACGGCAATGTGCAGGGGGCACTCGGCGTGCCGATGCCGGAGGCGCTGGCCGCCGTGCTGCGCAGCGGGGACGGGGACGTCACGCTCGATCTCGCGTCGCTGTCCGAGCAGGACGGAAGGGCGTGGTGGCTGGTGGTCGCCGTCGCCGTCGCCATGCTGGGCGCCGGCTGGGCCACCGCCCGGCGCGCGCCGCCCGGCACGGGGCACGTGCGCAACGCCGTCCACCTGGCGGTGGCGTCCGCGGTGGCCATGCTGCTGATCGGCGTGCTCACCCGGATCGACGCGCACTACGGGCTGTCCCTGTTCGGCATCGGCGACCCCTCGGACACCGGTGGCCTCGGCGGCTCGATCGTGCTGCTCCCGAACCTGCTCCCCGCGATCGGCATCGCCGCGCTGTGGGGCGTGGCGGCCGGTCTGCTCGGCAGCATGGCCGCTCACCTCGTGGCCCGCGCCCGCCCCGCCCGGCCGGGTGGGACGGCCCCCTGACGCCGCCCCGATGCAGGCGTCGTCAGGCCTCACCCGTCCACGTGATCGGGTGGGTCTCGGTGGGGGAGGAGTCGCCGCCGACCGGGGGCTTCGCCGGGGGCGGGGGGCCGGGGTCGCCCGGGCGCACGTCGGGCGGTGAGGAGGCGGCGTAGGTCGCCATGCGGGTGCCGTCGCAGTAGCACCAGCGGTCGTGCTCGGCGTCGAAGAGCCAGACCGCGTCCCCGTCGACGACGGCTCCGATCCTGATGCCGCTCGTGCCGCGGTCGAAGGTCTCCAGGTCGATCCGGCCGGCCGCCAGGTCCTGCACCAGGGAGCGGTACGAGCCGAGCGCCTCCACCAGCCGGCCCAGCAGGGGCCGGGCGTCCGCGGTGCGGGCGGGGGAGCCGCCGACGGCCGGAGGGCCCTGCGGGACCGTGATCAGCAGCCGTCCGTCCACCCAGGCGGACCAGCCGTTGGAGCACACGATCCGCGCCCAGTCGCCCCGGTGCTCGGTCACCCGCACCGGCAGCAGCGGGTCCAGCCCGGCGGAGGGGCTGGAGTCGTCCGGCGCCCGCCAGGTGGGGAGCCCCGAGGACGGGGCGACGTGGGTCGGGACGAACTCCGGCTCGTACACCACGGCCTACCTCCGCATGACGGCCGGCTCCTGGCGCCGCAGCAGCCTGGTGACGACGAGCCCGAAGACCGCCGACAGCACCACGAGCATGCCCATGTCCAGGAGCCACATCGAGGGGACGGACCGGAAGAGCGGGTCGGAGGTGACGGTGCTGGGCGTGATGGCGTGCAGGTCCAGCGTCGCGGCCATCGCCCCCAGCGCCCACCGCGACGGCACCAGCCAGGCCACCTGCTCCAGGCCCGGGACCCCGTGCAGCGGAAGCAGCGCACCGCAGAAGACGACCTGCACGATGGCGAGCAGCACCAGCAGCGGCATGGTCACCTCCTCCTTCCGCACCAGGGCCGAGATCAGCAGCCCGAGCATCATCGAGGTGAACGCCAGCAGCGCCACCGCCAGCGTGATCTCCAGCAGCGCCGGCATCAGGACCCCGCCGCCGCCCTGGGGTCTCAGCCGCACGCCCACCAGGGCCACCATCGTCAGCACCACCGCCTGGGCGACGGTGATCAGTCCCAGCACCACCACCTTGGACGCCAGGTACGCCGAGCGGGACAGGCCGACGGCCCGCTCCCGCTGGTAGATCACGCGTTCCTTGACCAGCTCGCGGACCGCGTTGGCCGCCCCGGTGAGGACCGAGCCGACGCACAGGATCAGCAGCACGTTGAGCGCGTTGTTGCGGCCAAGCGCGCCGCCCGCCAGGGCGCGCGCCATCCCGCCCATCACGAAGGGCAGCGCCACCATGATCGCCAGGAAGGTGCGGTCGGCGGCGAGCGACGCCGTGTAGCGGCGCACCAGCGTCCACAACTGGCCGCCCCAGCCCTGGGGCTTGGGCGGTTCGAGGGGTTCGAGTCCCCCCGGGGCCATGGGGCCCGCGGGTTCCAGCGCCGCCGCGATGTACTCGTCGTAGAGCGGGGAGGCCTCGTACTGGCCCGCCCAGTCGCGGTTCTCCTCGTGCTCGAACGCCTCGAAGGCCTCCGGCCACTGCCGGAAGCCGAAGAAGGGGAGGGTCTTGGAGGGCGGCCCGTAGTAGGCCATGCGCCCGCCGGGCGCCATCACCAGCAGGCGGTCGCAGACCTCCAGGCTGAGCACGCTGTGCGTCACCACGATGACCGTGCGGCCGTCGTCGGCGAGTTCGCGCAGCATCGTCATCACCGAGCGGTCCATTCCCGGGTCCAGGCCCGAGGTCGGCTCGTCCAGGAAGAGCAGCGAGGGTTTGGTCAGCAGCTCCAGGGCGACGCTCACCCGCTTGCGCTGGCCACCGGAGAGCGTGTGGACCGGCTGCCGTACCCGGGCCTCCAGGCCCAGTTCGGCGATCACCTCGTCCACCCGGGCCTGCCGCTCCTCCTTGGCGGTGTCGCCGGGGAAGCGCAGTTCGGCCGCGTACGACAGGGCGCGGCCCACGGGGAGCTGCTGGTGCAGGATGTCGTCCTGGGGGACGAGGCCGATGCGCTGGCGCAGGTCCGCGTACTCCCGGTACAGGTCCCGCCCGTCGTAGAGCACCGTGCCCTGGTCCGCCGGGCGCAGCCCGGTCAGCGCGTTCAGGAGCGTCGACTTGCCGGAGCCGCTCGGCCCGACCACCGCCAGCAGGCACTTCTCGCCGACGGGGAAGCTGATGTCGTCCAGCAGCACCTTGCCGGCGGCGCCCACCCGTACCGACAGGTCGCGGACGTTGAGCGAGACCTCGCCGGTGTCGGTGAACTCCTGCAGCTCTTCGCCGACCAGCCGGAACACCGCGTGGCCGACGTCGATGATGTCGCCCTGGTGCACGACCGCCCGGTCGACGCGCTGGCCGTCCAGGTAGGTGCCGTTGTGGCTGTGCAGGTCGACGATCTCGTAGCCGCCGTCCGGCAGCGACCGCAGCTCGGCGTGGTGGCGGGAGACCAGCAGGTCCGAGACGACCAGGTCGTTGTCGGAGGCGCGCCCGATGTGGATCGTGCGGCGCGGCAGCGATCGGACCGACGTCGGGTGACGGAAGGTGCCCGTCGCCGCGGGGGACGACACGGGCGGCGCCCGGTAGACGCCCGTGGGGGCCTCCGCGCTGCTCAGCCGGGCGCACGGTCCCTGCTCGGCGTGCCCGAAGCGGATGACGCTGCCCGGGCCGACTCCCCACTGCCGGACCTGCCGGCCGTTGACGAAGGTGCCGTTGGTGCTGCCCACGTCGTGCAGCATCCAGCTGTCGCCCGCGGGGCGGATCACCGCGTGGTGCCACGACACCCGGGGGTCGTCGAGGACGACGTCGCCGTCGGGGTCGCGACCGACGTGGTAGTCCCGACCCGGGACCAGGATCCGGGTGTCCCCGTCGGTCTCGAGCACGAGCTTGGGCGCGGTGGGCGCGGAACCTCGCTCGGCCACGCTTCGATCGTAGCCGCGGACCGGCCGCACCGCCTGTGCCACCTGTCCCGCAACGGGCCGTCACATGGCCCTGAGGGACGGTGCCGGGGCGCTCACCAGTCGGTCGGCGCGTAGTCCTTGAGGAACACCCCGAACAGGTCCTCGCCCTGCTCGCCGCGGACGATCGGGTCGTACACGCGGGCGGCGCCGTCGATCAGGTCCAGCGGGGCGTGGAAGCCCTCCTCGGCCATGCGGACCTTGTCCGGGTGCGGGCGCTCGTCGGTGATCCAGCCGGTGTCGACGCTGGTCATCAGGATGCCGTCGCTCTCCAGCATCTCCCGGGCGCTGGTGCGGGTCAGCATGTTGAGCGCGGCCTTGGCCATGTTGGTGTGCGGATGGCCCGCACCCTTGTAGCCGCGGGTGAACTTGCCCTCCATCGCGGAGACGTTCACCACGTACTTGCGGCGGGCGGCGGCGGCGGCCATCGCCGGGCGCAGCCTGCTGACCAGGATGAAGGGCGCGGTCTCGTTGCACAGCTGCACTTCGAGCATCTCGACCGGGTCGACCTCGCCCACGGCGCGGCTCCAGCTGTTCTCCGCGTCCAGGTCGGGGATCAGCCCGCCGGCGTCGATCGCCGTGCCGGCCTCGATCCGGGCGAGCGAGGCCGAACCGCTCACCAGCGCCAGGTCCGTGACCTCCCGGGCCCGGGCGGCCAGCTCCGCGCGCGGGGCCGGCAGCGCGGGCTGGGCGCCGCTGCCGAAGGCGCCGAAGACCTCCGAGGCCGGCAGGGCCCCGGCCGGGAGGGGTGCGGACTCGGCGGCCACCAGTTCCGCGTACGCGGCCGGGGACCGGCGTACGGTCTGCGCCGCGTTGTTGATCAGGATGTCCAGCGGTCCCTCGGCGGCCACCGAGTCCGCGAGTGCCACCACCTGCGCCGGGTCGCGCAGGTCGACCCCGACGATCTTGAGGCGGTGGATCCACTCGTCGCTGTCCGGCATCGCCTTGAAGCGCCGGATCGCGTCCGCGGGGAAGCGCGTGGTGACGGTGGTGTGGGCGCCGTCGCGCAGCAGCCGCAGCGCGATGTACATGCCGATCTTGGCCCGGCCGCCGGTGAGCAGGGCGCGCCGGCCGCTCAGGTCGGCCCGCGCGTCGCGGCGGGCGCGGTTGGACGCCGCGCAGCTCTGGCACAGCTGGTGGTAGAAGGCGTCGACCTCGACATAGCGGCCCTTGCACACGTAGCAGGAGCGCGGCCGCTGCAGGATGCCGGCGATCTCACCGATGACCGAGGAGGACGGCAGCAGCCCCTGGGTCTCGTCGTCGATGCGTTCCGCGGAACCGGTGGCCGTGGCCTCGGTGACGGACTTGTCGTGGGCCGTCTTGGCGGAACGCCGCTCCTGGCGGCGCCGCTGCTTCACCGTCCGGTAGATGCCGGCCGTGGCCCTGCGGACGGTGATCGCGTCGGGGTGGTCCAGCGGCAGCTCGTCGAGTTCCCTCAGCACGCTGAGGCACAGTTCCAGGCGTACCGGGTCGATGCCGGGGACGCCGTCCCAGGCCGTGGCCGTGCTCTGCTCGTTCTCGGTCGCCGTCATGCCCGCCGTCGTTCCCTGGATCGTGTGTTCCCGCTGGTGTCCTGCGGAACTCTACGGAGGCGGCGGCGCCCGGCCAAAACGGCGGCTTCCACCCGTGCCCGGGCCGGCGGCCGCGGGAGGTGCCCCGGGGCGGTCCCGGAGGCGGTCCGCGGCGCGGCCGCGGGTCACTCCAGGGGGGCGGTGGCCTCGCTCTCGTACTCGTAGTCCCACGGCTCGTCGGCCATGTGCTCGAGGCGCTTGTAGTACGCGGCGCTGTCGGGCCACGCCTGGTGCGCCCCGGCGTCCTGCACGCTGATGGCCAGCGGGTCGTACAGGATGCCCTCGGGGGGCTGCCCCCCGGCTCCCAGGGCGATGCCGAGGGTCAGACCGTCCCCGGGGCCGCCGTGGAGTCGGATCCTGGTGGTCATGGAGGTCACCTCCTGTATCCATGATCTCTCGCCGGGGGAGGTTTGGTGAAGAAGCGGGACGGCGACGGGCCCTCGGCCGACAGTGAGTGAGAGATCCGTTACGTTACGCCTCTCCGCCCGCCCCGACCCCCACGAGGTGCCGCGTGCGCGAATTCAGTCTGCCCGCGCTGGTCCCGGCCACTCTTGCCGGCGGCCTCGCCGACGTGGTGTTCGAGACCGCGGCGCAGGCCCCCGACGAGGTGCGGCTGGGCCGCAAGGAGGACGGCCGCTGGCGGGACGTGACCGCGGCCGGCTTCCGGGACGAGGTGATGGCCCTGGCCAAGGGGCTGCTCGCGCACGGGGTGCGGTTCGGGGACCGGGTGGGGATCATGTCGCGCACCCGCTACGAGTGGACGCTCTTCGACTTCGCGCTGTGGACCGTAGGGGCCCAGCCGGTCCCCGTCTACCCGTCCTCCTCCGCCGAGCAGCTGCGCTGGATCCTCCACGACACCGGCGCCGTCGGCTGCGTCCTGGAGCACGAGGACCACGCGATGACGCTGGGCTCGGTGATCGACCGGCTGCCCGCCGTGACCCGCGTCTGGCAGCTGGACGCCGGAGCGGTCAAGCAGCTCGTGGCGGACGGGGAGCGGATCTCCGATGACGTGGTCCACCGGCACCGGCTCGCCGTCACCCCCGACGCCGTCGCCACCGTGATCTACACCTCGGGCACCACGGGGCGCCCCCGGGGCTGCGTGCTGACCCACGGCAACTTCATGTGCCAGACCGACAACCTCATCGCCGGCTGGCGACCGGTCTTCGACAGCGGCGCCTCCGCGCAGCCGTCCGTGCTGCTGTTCCTGCCGCTGGCCCATGTCTTCGGCCGCATGATCCAGGTGGCGGCCGTGCGCGCGAGGGTGCGCCTGGGCCACCAGCCCGAGATGACGGCCGCCGAACTCCTGCCCGACCTTGCGCTGTTCCGGCCGACCTTCGTGCTCGCCGTGCCGTACGTCTTCGAGAAGGTCTTCAACTCCGCGCGGGACAGGGCGGAGGAGGCGGGCCACCTCGGGGTGTTCGACAAGGCCGTCGACGTGGCGGTGCGGTTCGCCGAGGCCCGCGAGCGCCGTGCGCTGGGCACCGGGCCGGGACCGAGCGCGGCGCTGCGCGTGCTGCACCGCTTCTACGACCGGATGGTGTACGCCAGGGTCCGTGAGGCGCTGGGCGGCCGGGTCCGCAACGCGGTGAGCGGCGGCTCCACCATGGGACGGCGGCTCGGGCTGTTCCTGGAGGGCGCGGGGGTCACGGTGTACGAGGGCTACGGGCTCACCGAGTCCACCTCGGCGGCCACCGCCAACCCGCCCGGCCGGGTGCGCTACGGCACGGTGGGCCACCCCGTGCCCGGGACCGCCGTCCGGATCTCCGACGAGGGCGAGATCCTGCTGCGCGGCCCGGCGGTCTTCTCCGGCTACCTCGGCGACCCCGAGGCCACGGCGCAGGCCCTGCGCGACGGCTGGCTGCACACCGGCGACCTCGGCTTCCTCGACGAGCACGGCTATCTGACGATCACCGGCCGCAAGAAGGAGATCATCGTCACCACCAGCGGCAAGAACCTCTCCCCGGCCGTCCTGGAGGAACGGGTGCGCGAGCACCCGCTGGTCGAGCACTGCCTGGTCATCGGGAACGACCGGCCGTACGTGACGGCCCTGGTGACCCTGGACACCGAGGCGACGGCCCAGTGGCTGCGGCTGCGCGGCAAGGCCGAGGCGGGGCTGCAGGAGCTGGTGCGCGACCCGGACCTGGAGACCGAGGTGCGCCGGGCGGTGTCGGCGGCCAACACGCGCGTGTCGAGGGCGGAGTCGATCCGCTCGTTCCGCGTGCTGGCCGCCTCGTTCAGCGAGGAGCGGGGGCTGGTCACCCCCTCGCGCAAGCTCAGGCGCCGGGCGGTCGAGGAGGCCTACGCCGCCGAGATCGACGCGATGTACCGGCGCTGAACCGCCGTCACGGCTTCGGGAGCCCGCACCCCGGCAGGGTGAGGTCGAAGCGGTTGCCCGTGGTCACGCAGGCGCCGATCCCGTAGGTCTGCTCGGCGTAGTTGATGCCCCGGCGGACGGTGACGGTGCCGTTCGCGTCCACCTCACAGGGGTTGTTGAGGGTGCAGCGGCCGCCGTCCTCATTACCGGTGTTGTTGATGGCGACGACCTTGCCGGTCGCGGTGTCGATGACGGGCGACCCCGAGGTGCCGCCGATGGTGTTGCACGAGGAGGTGTAGCGGACCGAGTCCTTCCAGGTCCAGTCGCCCTCCTTGAGGAGGTGGACGAAGCCGTCGATGCTGCAGCTGTAGATGGTCTTCCAGTAGCCGGAGACGACCTTGATGGCCGTGCCCTGCACAGGGTGCGTACCGGAGACCTCCAGCGCCGAGATCCCGTAGGAGGACTGGATCTGCGCGTAGGTGCGGCCCAGCTGGTACACCGAGATGTCGGTGTCGGTCATGGTCGCGTACGCGAGCTTGGTGGCGCGCAGCGTGGCGACCGAGCGCCCGGAGGCGTTGAGCAGCCCGAAGGCGCGTGTGGACGCCTGATCGACCAGCACCTCGCCGGGGTCGAGGAAGCCGCTGGTCAGGCAGTGCCCGTTGGAGAGCACCAGGGCCGGGTCGGTGGACGCGGAGCCCGGGAAGCGGATGAGCGATCCGGAGCAGTTGCTGAGCGACACCGTCCCCGCGAAGTCGACGGTGACCGCCGCGCCGGCGTGGGGTGTGGCCGCGGCGTCCGGTCCGGTCGCCGTGGCGGGGGCGGCGGACAGGCCGAGGGTCGCGACCGCGGCGAGGGCCGCCAGGGCGGCCGCGAAGAATCCTCTGAGAGGTCGTTTCATGTGGGGGGTCCTCTCGAGACCGAAGTTCTTTCGGTTTTGGCATGCACATTGTTATGACTCGAGAGGGTGGTCACAAGAGGGCCCGGGGCCGCCGGACCGCGCCCGGCCGAAGGGATTGCCGGCGGGCGCGGCCCGGTGACGGACCGTCAGCCGGGCAGCCCCGCGACCCGTTCGCCGGCCCGGAGGGCGGGAGCGCCGATCCGGACGTTCGTGCCGTGCTCGCGGGCTCCGGCCTGGACCGGTACGGCCGGGCGGGGCGCCGGGGCACGGTGGGCTGCGCTCGCCAGCGAACGCCGGTCCGGCAGCGAGTGCGCCGCGATGCGCGGGAGCGCCGCCACCTCCGCGGTGAGGCCGCGGGCCGCCACCACCCGGCGCACCGAGTCCATCAGGGTGTCCTCGCCGAGGAACGCCGCCGCGGTGCTGGGCCGGCCGTCCGCGTCCCGGTAGCGGACGAGCAGCGGCTGCACGTCGGCACCCGCGTCCAGCGCGGACTGGAACAGCGCCCGGCGGTAGCGTCCTTCCTCGCGGCCGCACCAGGTGCTGCCCTCCGGGAAGGCCACCACCGTCGCGCCCGAGCGCAGCGCCTGCGCGACCTCGGCCACCGTGCCGGGCAGCGAGCGGATCCGCTCGCGGTCGATGAAGATCGTGCGGCCGCGAACGCACAGCCGCCCGATCACCGGCCAGTCGCGGATCTCACGCTTGGCGACGTTGCGGCCCGGGAAGACCGCGGCGACGAGAAGGATGTCGAGCCACGACACGTGGTTGGCGACCACCAGCAGGCCGCGGCCCGGCTCCCGCGGCGCCGGATCCGGCAGCCGTACCCGGACACCGAAGGCCGCCATCACCGAGCGGGTCCACCGCCGGATCAGCCGCTCGCGCCCCGCCTGGCCGCACAGCGCGCCGAGCGGCGCCGACAGCGCGACGCCGACCAGCAGCACCGCCACCGCGGCGGCGTACCGCAGCGTCCGCCGGACCCGGCCCACCACCGGACCGTCGCCGGTCACGCACGCCTGCGGCGTGCAGGACGAGACCGGCGACCACCACGTCGCGGCCATCTCAGACCGACCCGAGCGAGCCGAGGGCGCCGAAGTGGCGCAGGTAGCGCTCGTCGGTGCGCTCCAGCGAGAGCAGGATGAACAGGTCGGCGACGCCGAAGTCCGGGTCGTGGGCGGGCTCGCCGCACACCCAGGCACCCAGCCGCAGGTAGCCGCGGAGCAGCGCGGGCAGCGTGGTGCGGGCCGGGCGGGCGATGCCCGCCGGGTCCCAGGGGCGGAGCGGGGAGACCCGGTACTCCTCGGGGGCCAGGTTCTTGGCGGAGACCCGGTCCCACACGCCGGCCGCCATCGCGCCGCCGTCGTTCAGCCCCACCGAGCAGCAGCCGGCGACCCAGTTGTGGCCGGTGGTCGCCATGTAGCGGGTGATGCCGCCCCACATCAGGGCGACGACGGCCCCGTCCCGGTGCGCGGGGTGCACGCACGAGCGGCCCACCTCGACCATGTCGTGCTGGATCGGGGCGAGCCGGCTCAGGTCGAACTCGGACTCGGAGTAGGTGCGGCCGGCGCGGCGGGCGTTGGCGGGGGTGAGCAGCCGGTAGGTGCCGACGACCTCGCCGGTGAGGTCGTCCTTCACCAGCAGGTGGTCGCAGTAGGCGTCGAGGGCGTCGACGTCCAGGCCCGGCTCGGGGGTGTCCAGCACGGCCCCCATCTCCCCGGCGAACACCTGGTGCCGCAGACGCTGCGCGGCCCGCACCTCGGCCTCGTCCTGGGCGAGGCTCACCGAATAGCGGGGCCGGTCGATCGGGGTGTCGACGACGGGAGCGAGTTCGTACGAAGCGGTCATGGCACGATTCCCTGGTCAGGGGGACGGGGACACCCCTAGATGTCCCGTCGCGGCCTTGCCTTGGCGTGTCGTCGACGGAGCGGGCAGATGTGGGCTCGCTGAAGTGCCGGTGCCGCGGGCCCGCGGGGCCGCCCGCTTCACCCGGAAAGCGCGCCCAGGCGGCCTTCGAGCAGCAGCAGGAGTTCGCCGAGGAGGCCCGCCAGCTCCTCGCGGCGGGCCTCCGGGAGACCGGACACCAGCCCGGTCTCGTAGGCGAGCTGCTCGGGCAGCACGCGGTCGACGAGCACCCGGCCCTCGTCGGTGAGCCGCAGGTGGGAGACCCGGCGGTCGCGGCCGTCGGGGCGACGGGACACCAGGCCGCGCTCCTCCAGCAGTTTGATCCGCTTGGTGACCGCGGCCCCCGAGGCGAAGGTCTCCCGGGCCAGCCGGCCCGGTGTCAGCTCGCCGCCGACGCGGCGCAGGGCGATGAGGATGTCGTACTCGGGGCGGCTGAGGCCCTCGCGGCCCAGCGGCGTCTCGGTGACCTGCTGCAGCAGTGCGGCGCAGCGGTTCAGCCGGCCGATCACGGCGACCGGCCCGAAGTCCAGATCGGGGTAGACGTCCTGCCACTGGCGCAGCACCGTCGCGACGGCGTCCTCCACGCGAGTCGTCCTTCCTCCGTACGCCGGCGGCTCCGGCGGCGTCCGCATGATCGTACGCGTCGCCGGGGCGCGGCGACGGACCGGCCGTCCCCGTGCCGGCCTGCGGTCATCAGGCGCGCCGGGTGCGCTGGAAGCGGCGCGGTGGCCGGCCCCGCTCCGGGACCGGCCACCGCGGACGGGCACGGATCAGGCGGGGAACGCCAGCGACAGCGCGAACCGGCCCTCGGCGTCGGTCCACCAGTGCCGCAGGGCGAGACCGGCGGCGGCCAGCTCGGCCCGCACGCCCTCCTCGCGGAACTTGGCGGAGACCTCGGTGCGCATCGTCTCCCCGCGCGCGAAGTCCACGGACAGGTCGAGCGCGGGGACCTTCACGGTCACGTCGGCGCGCGCCCGCAGGCGCATCTCGATCCACTCCTCCTCGCGGTCCCACACGGCGACGTGGTCGAAGTCGTCCGGGTGGAAGTCCGCGCCGAGCTCGCGGTCGATGACCGACAGCACGTTCTTGTTGAAGGCGGCGGTGACGCCCTGAGCGTCGTCGTACGCCGCCACCAGCGTCGTCTCGTCCTTGACCAGGTCGGTGCCCAGGAGCAGCGCGTCGCCCTCGGAGAGCAGCGCGCGGACCGAGGAGAGGAAGCGGGCCCGCTCCTGCGGCAGGAGGTTGCCGATCGTGCCGCCGAGGAACGCGACCAGCCGGGGGGCGGGCGTCTCCGGCAGGGCGAGCCCGTGCTCGAAGTCGGCGACCAGCGCGTGCACGGACAGGTCCCGGTGGTCGGCGAGCAGGGCTTGGCCCGCACCGGTGAGCGCGGACTCGCTGACGTCGATCGGCACGTACGTCAGCGGCCCGCCCAGCGCGCCGATCAGCAGCCGGGTCTTCTCCGAGGAGCCGGAGCCCAGCTCGACCAGGGTGCGGGCACCGCTCGCCTTGGCGATCTCCGGGGCCCGCGCGTGCAGGATCTCCCGCTCGGCGCGGGTCGGGTAGTACTCGGGCAGCCGGGTGATCTCCTCGAACAGCTCGCTGCCCCGGGCGTCGTAGAACCACTTGGGCGGGAGCTGCTTGGGGCTGCGGGTCAGCCCGTGGGCCACGTCGGCGCGCAGCGCGGCCGCGGTGGCGTCGGCGGGCAGGGTGCGGGTGAGGGTGAACGGGCTCACAGGTGCGGCTCCTTGAGCGGGATCAGCAGGACCTCGGTGGGATCGCCGTAGAGCAGGTGGCGGTCGGGGACCTCGGTCCAGCGCGGACTGTCGTCGTACGGCTCGGAGGCCACGACGAGGGAGCGGCCGGGCGTGTCCAGGTACCAGAGCGTGTCGCCCCAGGCGGTGCCCGCGATCGCCAGGCCGTCGGTCAGCAGGAAGTTGAGCCGTGAGTCGGGGGTCAGCGCGGCCAGCCGGCCGACGGTGTCGGCGAGCGCCTCGTCCGCCGGGGCGCCGGCCCGCAGCCGGTGCAGGGTCAGCGCCCAGGCCAGGGCCGAGTCGCAGCGTGCCTCCAGGCTCAGCAGCTCCTCGGGGGGCAGGGTGCGGGCCGCCTCGGCGACCGAGTGCGGCCAGCCGCGCAGCGCGCCGTTGTGGCTGAACAGCCAGCGGTCCGCCGTGTACGGGGCGGCGGCGGACTCGTCGGCCACCGAGCCCTCGGTGATGTCGCGGACCGCGCCGAGCAGCGCCCCGGAGCGCGTCACCCGGCACACGTCCGCGAAGGACGGGTCGTCCCAGACCGGCCCGGCGCGCCGGTAGCGCGCGGGCAGCGGGTCCCCCTCGGCGTACCAGCCCAGGCCGAAGCCGTCGGCGTTGACCGTTCCGTACTTCTGCCGCCGCGGCGCCCACGACTGGCGGTACAGCGAGTGCGGCGGGTCGATGACGAGTTCGCGGAGCGCGACGGGCGGACCGACGTACGCCAGGTGCCGGCACATCAGCCGCGCCCCCGTCTGCCCGGGGCCCTCACACCTGCTCCGGGCGGGCGTCGCGGGCGGTGCGGAAGCCGGAGAAGATCTGCCGCCGGACCGGGTAGTCCCAGTTGCGGAACGTGCCCCGGCAGGCCACCTTGTCCACGGCGAAGGAACCGCCGCGCAGCACCTTGTGGTCGGGGCCGAAGAAGACCTCCGAGTACTCCTTGTACGGGAACGGGGCGAAGCCCGGATAGGGCGTGAAGTCGCTCGCCGTCCACTCCCACACGTCACCGACCAGCTGCCGTACGCCCAGCGGCGAGGCTCCGGCCGGGTAGCTGCCCACCGGGGCCGGCTGCAGGTGCCGCTGGCCGAGGTTGGCGTGCTCCGGGCCGGGGTCGGCGTCGCCCCACGGGTAGCGACGGGAGCGCCCGGTCGCCGGGTCGTGCCGGGCCGCCTTCTCCCACTCCGTCTCGGTCGGCAGCCGGCGTCCGGCCCAGCGGGCGTAGGCGTCGGCCTCGTACCAGCACACGTGCAGCACGGGCTCCTCGCGCGGCACCGGCTCGGTCACCCCGAAGCGGCGGCGCAGCCACGCACCGCCCTCCCGGTGCCAGAACAGCGGGGCGGCCAGGCCGTGCTCGCGGACGTGCGCCCAGCCGGCCGGGGTCCACCAGCGCTCGTCCTCGTAGCCGCCGTCCTCGATGAAGGCCAGGTAGGCGCCGTTGCTCACCGGGACGGTGTCGATGAAGAACGGCGCCACCTCGCGCACGTGCGAGGGGCGTTCGTTGTCCAGCGACCACGGCTCGGCCGAGGTGCCCATGGTGAACGGACCGCCGGGGACGAGGACCTCGGCCGGCAGCAGCGCCGTGTCCGCGGGTGCGGGCGGCGGCGGGGGCGCGGTCAGGGCCACCGGGCCCCGGCGCAGCTGATGGGTAATCAGCATCGTCTCGTCGTGCTGCTGTTCGTGCTGGGCGATCATGCCGAAGGCGAAGGCCGCGTCGGTGAGCGGAGTGCCGTGCAGCGGCGCGCGCTCCAGGATGTCCAGCACCCTGCCGCGTACCTCGGCCGCGTAGGCGTGCGCCTCGGCGGGCGGCAGCAGCGGGAGCGTGGGGCGCTCCGAGCGCGGGTGCTCGAAGGCGTCGTAGATCGGGTCGATGTCGGGCCGCAGGGCCTCACGGCCGCCGACGTTCCGCAGCAGCCACTGCTCCTCCTGGTTGCCGATGTGGGCCAGGTCCCACACCAGGGGGGACATCAACGGGGAGTGCTGCGCGGTGAGTTCACGGTCGTCGACGCACGTGGTGAGCGCCCGGGTGCGCTCACGCGCGGTGGTCAGGGCGTCCAGCGCCCGCCGGCGCAGGGCTTCGGGGTCGAGCGCGGGTGCGGTCACGTGCGGCTCTCCTTGCGTAGAAAGGCGTCGAGCATGTCGTCGGCGGGACAGCGTCCGCGCTGGACGTAGCGCTCGGTGAAGTCGTCGACCGCCCCCTGCACGGCCCGGTCCGCCCCGAGCCGGGGCAGGGCCTCGCGGGCCGCGGCGAAGCAGGTCACGGCGATGGCGTGGAGTTCGGGGTCGGCCAGGCCGTGCCGGGCGGCGCGCCGCCACAGCGGGTTGCGGGGCGCCGCGTCCCGGCCCGCCGCGTCGGCGAGCGGCTTGACCGCCCGGTAGGCGACCTCGGAGGCGGCGGCGTCGTCGAAGAGCGCCACGGCCACGGCCAGCGGCACGATCCAGCCGTCCCGCCCCGGCTGAGCGTCGATCATGCGCAGCTCCAGGTAGCCGCGCGGCCGCACCGGCGGGAAGAGCGTCGACAGGTGGTAGTCCAGGTCGGCGAGGGTCGGCCGGCGGTGCGACCCCTCACGGATCCAGTCACGGAAGGTGAGCCCGTCGGGCACCGTCCAGGGCGCCTCCTCGCCACGGATGCACAGCACCGGGGCGTCCAGGGCGTAGGCCGTCCAGGCGGTCCGCGGATCGGGTCCGGAGGGCGGGGCGAGGGTGCGTCCCGGATCCAGGGCCGCCCACACCGCCTGCCGGGTTGACCGCCAGCCGGTCGGACGTCCCGTGCTGAGCGGGGAGTTGGCGAACGCCGCCACCAGGACCGCGCCCAGCAGGTGCGCCAGCAGCCAGCGCCTGCCGAGCCCGAAGGGGCCCGGCTCCTCGGTGCCCGAGTCCAGGCAGACCTGGACGGAGGCCGTCGAGCACATCATGGCCCGGCCCGCGGGTCCGGAACGGTCGAAGTACGTCTCCATGGCCGCGTACCGGGCCTCGTCCAGCAGCCGTCGCGGCCGTCGCCAGGGGTCGTGGCCGTGGCCCGCCAGGGCCAGGCCATCCCGGCGGAGCCGGTGGCGTACGGAGTGGAGGTCCGCGGCCGCAGCGTCGACGCACGCGGTCAGGGAGGGAGCGGGCAGCGAGCTGAGCTCCAGCTGTCCGCCGGGCTCGGTCGTGAGCCGGGATCGGAGGTGCAGGTCGCGCAGTCCGGCGACGGCGGCGCCGAGCCGTGCGGGGCCCACCGGGCGGGCCGGGTCGTGCGGGTCGTGAAGGAACCATTCCAGTTCCACGCCTATGCGGCGCGGCGGGCCGGTCTTGAAACAGATGCCCTGTATATGGTCCTCCGCCGCTGTCTCGCTGATCGGTTCGGACGTCTCCATCCGCTGACTGGTGCCGGGCATGGCCGGGACCTCCCGTCGAAGGCGGTTCTCCGTGTCCGCCCGGCCGGGGCCGGGCGGTGTCCGTACCACCTAAGCCCTTCGGCGCGGGGCACTCAAGAGCGCCCCGGGCGAACGGCCGAGGGACGGCAGGTGACACCCGTGTCGAGGGCGGCCTCTGCCGTCCGGTCCGAATCAAGAGTGGACCGCCACCTCGCGGCCCGCATCTCCAGAGCGCATCTGTACAGGTCGGAGGGTTGGTGCCAGGGCCGTCGCAAGGCGCGCAGCGACGGCAGGTGCGCACGTTCGGTGACCAGCACCGCGCATTCGGTGTGCGCGGGGTCCCGGGCCGGCTCCACACCGCGCCGGGTCGGGTCGACCCCCACGACGGCGGCCCCCGCGTACGCCGCGGCGCCGAGCCACAGCGGGAACTCCGGGACGTTGCCCAGGAGCACTCCGACGTGCGGTTCGGCGCCGTTCGGCAGCAGGTCGGCCAGGAGCGCCCCGCGGGCGGCGGAGGCGGCCGCGACGTCATGGCGGCTGAGCCCGCGCTCCCCGTACGGCAGCCCGAGGCGCGGATCGCCCCACCGGCCTCGACGAACTCCGCCATGGTGCGTCCCATGGGGCCGCACCATGGCTGACCATCTGTCAGATTTCAGATGTCAGATGTCAGGCCTTCGGGGCGTCCTGGTCCGCGCCCTGCTCGGCGATGGACTTGCGGACCTCGTCCATGTCCAGGTCGCGGGCCTGCTTGATCAGGTCCTCGAACGCGGGCGCCGGCAGCGCGCCGGGCTGCGAGAAGACGGCCACCTTGTCGCGGATGATCATCAGCGTCGGGATGGACTGGATCTGGAACGCGGCGGCCAGCTCGGGCTGCGCCTCCGTGTCGATCTTGCCGAACACGAGGTCGGTGTTCTTCTCCGCGGCCGCCTCGTAGACGGGGGCGAACATCCGGCACGGGCCGCACCAGGACGCCCAGAAGTCGATCAGGACGAAATCGTTGTTGCCCACGACCTCGTCGAAGTTGTCCTTGGTGAGCTCAACAGTGCTCATGCTTCCCTTACCTGCTTCCGGGTGCCGTCGGTCGGGACCCACTGACCGTAACCGAAGGCAGCGCTGCGCTATTCCGAACGCCGTCCCGGCGCGTCCTCCCGCCGCCGCCCGTGGAACGGGATGCCGGGAGCCGGGCCGGGCCGGATGCTGGAGGGGGCGGGGGCGTCCGCCGCCCCCGCCGGGCAGGAACGGAGCGACCACGGGAGCGGTCGATGGTGACGACGATGCACGCCGTACGGGCCCACCGGCGCGGCGGACCGGAACAGCTCCGCTACGAGACCGCGCCCCGCCCCGAGCCGCGCCCGGGCGAGGCCCTGGTCGCGGTGCGGGCGGCCTCCGTGACCGCGGGGGAGCTCGACTGGGACGCGACCTGGACCGACAGCTTCGACGGCTCCGGCCGCGACCGCACCCCCACCATCCCCTCGCACGAGGTCTCCGGAGTGGTCGCCGACGTGGGACCAGGCGTCGTCACCCCGAGGGTCGGGGAGGCCGTCTACGCGCTGATCCCCTTCGTCCACGACGGCGCCGCCGCCGAGTTCGTCACCCTCCCCGCGGGCCTCCTGGCCCCCAAGCCCCGGCGGATCGACCACGACGCGGCCGCCTCGGTCCCGCTCGCCGCGCTCACCGTCTGGCAGGCGCTCGCCCGGCACGCCGGGGTCACCCCCGGCCGGCACGTCCTCGTCCACGGCGCGGCGGGCGGCGTCGGTTCCTTCGCCGTCCAGATCGCCGCGGCACTCGGCGCGCAGGTCACGGCGACCGCCGCCGCGCGCGACGCCGGCTTCGTCGCCGGACTCGGCGCGCGGCGGGTCCTCGACTACGCGGGCAGCCGCTTCGAGGACGAGGTGGCGGACGTGGACGTCGTCTTCGACGCCGTCGGCGGCGACACGCAGGCCCGCTCCTGGTCGGTGCTGCGCCCGGGCGGCCTGCTGGTGAGCATCGTGTCCCCGCCCGACCCGGACCTCGCCCGCGCGCACGGCGCCCGAGGCGTCTTCTTCGTCGTCGAGCCGGACCGGGCGGGCCTGGAAGCGGTCTCACGGCTCATCGACGGCGGCAAGCTCACCCCGCGGGTCGACCGCGTGGTGCCCCTCACCGAGACCCGCGCCGCCTACGAGGCGCTGGAGCACGAGCACCGCCGAGGCAAGGTCGTCATCCATGTCGCCGACGGGACCTGACCGCCGGGTCCCGGACCGCCGGGACCGCCCGGTCCGGGATGCCCGCGGAGCCTACGGGACGACGGTCACCGGCCAGCGGCCCGCCTTGACCAGCCGTACCGCCACCGAGCCCACGATCCGGTGCCCGGCCTTCTCCGACGCGCCCACCACGACGGCGTCCGCCTTGAGTTCGTTCGAGGCCTGCGACAGCCCGCTGAACGGGTCGCCCACGAAGGTGTGGAACTCCCAGCGCAGGCTGGACACCGACTGGAAGCGGGCGGCGGCCTTCTCTATCTCCGCCTTGAGCTGGTCGGCGATCTCGGCGGTCGCCTCCGCGACCGGGGCGCCGAAGGCGGCTCCCGCCGCCAGGACCGGCTGCACGTAGACGATCGCCAGCAGCGCGTTCTGGCGCCGCGCCAGCCCCGCCGCGTACGCCACGGCGCGCCACGACGACTCGGATCCGTCCAGTCCCGCCACGATCACCTTGGGGCCGTCCGTGCCCCGCTCGAAAGGCGCCTTGTCGCTCACGTTCCGAGCCTACTTGCGCGACTGGCGCGCGCGCCGCACCGGACGCGGGGAATCCCCGGCCGCGGCGAGATGGCCGTCCACCAGCCGCTGCAGCGCGGAGGTGAAGACCGTCCGCTCGTCCTCGGGGAGGGCGGCCAGCAGGTCGCCGTGGACGCGCGCGGTGATCTCCCTGCCGCGGGCGACGAGCTCCCGTCCGGGTTCCGTCACCGTGATGATGCGGGCCCGGCGGTCCGTGGGGGAGGGGTGCCGCTCGGCGAGGCCGGCCCGCTCGAGCTCGTCCATGGTGACGACCATCGTGGTCTTGTCCTGCTGGGAGACCTCGGCGAGTTGAGCCTGCGTCAGCTGTCCGGGGAGCGCGTGCAGCAGCACGCAGTACCCGCGGGGGGTGAGCCCGACCTCGGCCAGGGCGGCGGCCAGCCGGTTCGTCATGGCGTGGCTGGCGTACTGCAGCAGGCCGGTGAAGTCGGGCGCGGATGCCGTGGAACTCATGGTCCGAGCCTAGCAAAAAGGTCCGTTACCGAATCATCGGTGGCGCGAATGATTCGATGGATAAATCGTTCGGCCACCCGGGCCGGGCTGCCTACCATGAGACGGCATGAACCCCCCGCCTCGTCATCACGACGTCCCCGGCAAGCCCTCCCTCGACGGGCTCGAAGCGAAATGGTCGCGGCGCTGGGACGAGTCGGGCGTACACCGCTTCGACCGGTCGAGGCCGCGCGAGGAGATCTTCTCCATCGACACCCCGCCGCCCACGGCCAGCGGATCGCTCCACATCGGACACGTCTTCTCGTACACCCACACCGACACCGTCGCCCGCTACCGGCGCATGCGCGGGCAGACCGTCTTCTACCCCATGGGCTGGGACGACAACGGCCTGCCCACCGAGCGCCGGGTCCAGAACCACTACGGGGTCCGCTGCGACCCCTCGCTCCCCTACGACCCCGGTCTCACCCCGCCCGAGCGCCCCGGCACGCACCAGCGGCCCGTCTCCCGGCGGAACTTCATCGAACTGTGCGAGACCCTCACCGCCGAGGACGAGAAGGCCTTCGAGGAACTGTGGCGCCGCCTCGGCCTGTCGGTCGACTGGACGCTCACCTACCGGACCGTCGGCGCCCGCTCCCGAGCCGCCTCCCAGCGCGCCTTCCTGCGCAACCTGGCGCGCCGCGAGGCCTACTCGGCCGAGGCGCCCACCCTGTGGGACACCACCTTCCGCACCGCCGTCGCCCAGGCGGAGCTGGAGGACCGCGAACGTCCCGGCGCCTACCACCGGCTGGCCTTCCACCGACCCGGCGGCGACCGGGTCGTCGTCGCCACCACCCGGCCCGAACTCCTCCCGGCCTGCGTCGCGCTGGTCGCCCACCCCGACGACGAGCGCTACCGGGACCTCATCGGCACGACGGTCACGACCCCGGTCCTCGGCGTCGAGGTCCCCGTCCACGCCCACCGGCTGGCCGACCCGGACAAGGGCACCGGCATCGCCATGGTCTGCACCTTCGGCGACACCACCGACGTCACCTGGTGGCGTGAACTCCGGCTGCCCACCCGGCCGGTCCTCGGCCGCGACGGACGCTTCCTGCCCGCGCCGCCGGCCGCCCTGGGCACGGCGCAGGCCCGCGAGGCGTACGGACGGCTGGCCGGGGCCACCGCGCACACCGGCCGCGAGCGGCTGGTGGAGATGCTGCGCGAGCGCGGCGAGCTGGAGGGCGAGCCCGAACAGGTCGTCCACGCCGTCAAGTTCTACGAGAAGGGCGACCGGCCGCTGGAGATCGTCACCACCCGGCAGTGGTACCTGCGCAACGGCGGCCGCGACGAGGCCCTGCGGGACCGGCTGCTGCAGCGGGGCCGCGAACTGCGCTGGCACCCCGAGCACATGCGGGTCCGCTACGAGAGCTGGGTCGGCGGGCTCAACGGCGACTGGCTGATCAGCCGCCAGCGCTGGTTCGGCGTCCCCGTCCCCGTCTGGTACCCGCTCGACGAGGCCGGCGAGCCCGTCCACGACAAGCCGCTGGTCCCCGACGAGTCCGCGCTGCCCGTCGACCCGGGCACCGACGTCCCCGACGGCTACCACGAGGCGCAGCGGGGTGTGCCCGGCGGTTTCACCGGCGATCCGGACGTCATGGACACCTGGGCGACCTCGTCGCTCACCCCGCAGATCGCCGCCGGATGGGGCACCGACGACGAGCTGTTCGCCAAGGTCTTCCCGATGGACCTGCGGCCGCAGGCCCACGAGATCATCCGCACCTGGCTGTTCGGCAGCATCGTCCGCGCCCACGCCGAGCAGGACGTCCTGCCGTGGCGGCACGCGGCGATCTCGGGCTGGATCCTCGACCCGGACCGCAAGAAGATGTCCAAGTCCCGGGGCAGGGCGGTCACCCCCGGGGACCTGCTGGAGCAGCACGGCTCCGACGCCGTCCGCTACTGGGCGGCCTCCGCCCGGCCCGGCACGGACACCGCCTTCGACACCGGGCAGATGAAGATCGGCCGCCGCCTCGCCATCAAGATCCTCAACGTCGGCCGCTTCGTGCTCACCTCCGGCGCGACGCCGGACGCGGGCGTCCCGGGGATCACCGCGCCGCTGGACCGCGCCCTCCTGGCGGCCCTCGCGTCGACCGTCCGCGCCGCCACCGACGCCCTGGAGGACTTCGACCACGCCCGCGCCCTGGAACTGGTCGAGTCCTTCTTCTGGGACTTCTGCGACGACTACGTCGAGCTGGTCAAGGGCCGCGCCTACGACGGCGACACCTCCGCCCTCGCCACGCTGGCCACCGCCCTGTCCGTGCTGCTGAGGCTGTTCGCGCCCTTCCTGCCCTTCGTCACCGAGGAGGTCTGGTCGTGGTGGCGGGAGGACTCCGTCCACCGCGCCGAGTGGCCCGACGCGGACGCGCTGCGGGCACTCGCCGGCGACGGCGACCCGCGCGTCCTGGCCACCGCCCGCGACGCGATCACCGCGGTCCGCAGGGCCAAGTCCGAGGCGCGGCTGTCGATGCGGTCGGAGATCGCCCGGCTCGTCGTCACCGGCCCCGCCCCGGCGCTGGCGCTCCTCGCCATGGCCGAGGACGACGTCCGCGCCGCGGCCCGCGCGGCGGCGGTGGAACGCGTCCCGGCGGGCGGTGACGGGCTGGCGTACGAGGTGCGTCTTCCGGAGGCGTCCTCCTGACCCGGTGACGGCCGGCCGGGGCCCGGCCGGCCGTCACCCCCGTGCTACTCCGCCGCCGTGGCCACCGCGAGCGCCGCGTTTCCCGCAGCCCGCCGCTTCGCGCCCGAAGGGCGCCGGACGACGGGACAGCCGAACACCGCCAGAGCGCCGCACCGATCCCTCGCCGACAAGAACGGCTACGGCACCGGCTGCGGCGGGCGCGGCCCGACATAGTGGCCGCTCGGGCGCATGCGCAGCGGGGGCTCCTCGTACTCCTCCAGGGCGTGGGCGATCCAGCCCGCCGTCCGGGCGACGGCGAAGACCGTCTCTCCGGCCTCCGGGGCCATGCCCGCGGAGACGGAGAGCACCGCGAGGGCCAGGTCGACGTTGGGGTGGACGGGGGTGTGACGGGCCGTCGTGGCGGCCACCTCGCGGGCGGCGGCGAGGGCCCCGGCGGCGTACGGGACGTCCTCGAGCAGCCGGAGGAGCATGACCGCGCGCGGGTCCTCGGCCCGGTAGAGGCGGTGGCCCAGCCCCGGGACGGGGCCGCCCGCGCGCAGGTGGTCGGCGACGACGGCCGCAGCGCTGCCGCGGTCGAGGACCTCGGACAGCATGCGGTGGGCGAGGCCGCTGGCGGCGCCGTGCAGGGGGCCGTCGAGGGCGCCGAGTCCGGCCGACACCACGGCGTACGGGTGGGCACGGGCGGACGCCGCGATGCGCACGGCGAGCGTCGAGGCCGCCAGGTCGTGGTCGACGAGCAGGACGAGAGCCGCGTCCAGCACCCGCAGTGACGTCTCGTCGGCCGGCCTGCCGGTCAGCCGGGACCACAGCCGCCGGGCCAGCCGGCCCTCGCCCTGGTGCGCGGTCCCGGCCGCCGGAAGGGCGCGCACGAGCGTGGGGATCAGGCCGCGGGCGGCGCCGAGCACGGCCCCGGGGGAGAGGTCGAAGCGGAGAGGGTCCTCCACGGCCGCCGCGACGGCGATCGCCCGCAGCCGGTCCATCGGGCCGCTGTGCCCGGGCAGCGCCGCGACCGCCCGCCGGGCGGCCGCCAGTGCCTGCGGCGGCGCGGTGAAGCGCACGCCGCGGCTCAGGACGCCCGTCCACAGCCACTCCGCCACCTCCTCGTAGCCGTACCGTTCGGCCAGGGCCGTGGCTTCGACTCCGCGGAAGTAGTGGCGGTCCCCGTCGATGAGGGTGATGGCGGTGCGTACGGCGCCCGTGGCGCCGTCCTCGGGGGGCTGCTGCGCGGCACGGCGGTTGCGGCGCGCGAGGGCGTCGACCTCGCCGGGGTCGAAGGTGCTGCCCCGCCCGCCGGGGGCGCGCCGGCTGCTCAGCAGGCCGCGGCTGACGTAGGCGTACACCGTCTCCGGCTTGACCCCGAGCCGCTCGGCCGCCTCGCGGGTGCTCAGCCGCTCCTCGGTCGCCCGTTGCTCCGTCGTCATGACTCCATCCCATCACACATTGACTGAATCAATATTGACGGGGATTGAATCAATGATGGATGGTCTGATCAATGTCGAGTCGTCGCAGCATGACCGGAGGACCACCGTGACCGTCACGCCCGTCGCCCCCGACGTACCCCGCGGCCTGAAGGGAGTCGTCGTCACCGAGACCGCGCTCGGCGACGTCCGCGGCGCCGAGGGCTTCTACCACTACCGCCAGTACTCGGCCGTGGACCTGGCGCAGAGCCGCACCTTCGAGGACGTCTGGCACCTGATGCTGCTCGGCACGCTGCCCGACGCCGCCGGGCGCGCCGCCTTCGCCCGGCGCGTCGCCCCGCTGCGCCGGCTGCCCGGGGCCGTCCGCGACGCGCTGCCGGCCGTCGCCGGTGCCGGCGCCCTCAGCGGTCCCCTCGCCGGGCTGCGTTCCGCGCTGTCCCTGCTGGGGGCGGCCGAGGGCTTCCGCCCGCTGTACGACGTCGAGCCGGAGCGGCGGCTGTCCGACGCCCTCGCCGCGAGCGCCGCCGTGCCGACGCTGCTGACCGCTCTGTACCGGCTCGGGCAGGGCCTGGAGCCCGTCGAACCGCGCGACGACCTGCCGTTCGCGGCCAACTACCTCTACATGCTCACCGGCGAGGAGCCCGACCCGGCCCGTGCGCGGGCCGTCGAGCGCTATCTGATCTCCACCGTCGACCACGGCTTCAACGCGTCCACCTTCACCGCCCGCGTCATCGCCTCGACCGGCGCCGACCTCGCGGCGTGTCTCACCGGCGCCGTCGGTGCGCTGTCCGGCCCGCTCCACGGCGGCGCGCCGAGCCGCGCCCTGGACACCCTCGACGCCATCGGCTCCCCGGACCGCATCGATCCGTGGATCCGCGAACGTGTCCTGGCGGGGGAGCGCATCATGGGGTTCGGCCACCCCGTCTACCGCACCGAGGACCCCAGGTCCCGGATGCTCAAGGGGATCGCCCTCTCCTTCGGCGGCCCGCTCGTCGACCTCGCCGTCCGGGTCGAGGCGCGGGTCGAGGAGATACTCGCCGAGCTGAAGCCCGGCCGCGAACTCCACACCAATGTCGAGTTCTACGCGGGCGTGGTCATGGAGCTGTGCGGCCTGCCGCGCGAGATGTTCACCCCGACCTTCGCCTGCGCCCGTGTCGTGGGCTGGTGCGCCAACGTCCTGGAGCAGGCCGAGGACAGCAAGATCATCCGTCCGGCCGCCCGTTACGTCGGCCCGGTGCCGCCCCAGCCGGTGCCGGCGGCGTGACCGCCCCGCGGGCCACCGGTCAGGGCGTGGCGGGGCGTTCCATCAGGAGGTAGTCGCCGTCCCCGCCGGTGTGCCGGTAGCCGGCGTCCTCGTACAGGCGGCGGGCCGGATTGGCGCGGTGGACGCCGAGCGCGAGCGTCGTGCGGCCGGCCGCGCGGGCCTGCGCGGCGAACGCGTCGAGGAGGAGGCGGCCGAAGCCGCGGCGCCGCAGGGCGGGCACGACATGGATGCCGATCAGCGTCGCCGTGCCGTCCGTACTGTCCGTGCCGTCACTGCCCTCCGTGGGCATCCACATCATCGAGCCGCCCGGCTCCCCTTCGGCCTCCAGGATCAGGGTGCGGTCCAGGCACTGCACCCACAGGGCCAGGTTGCGGTCGATCGCCCCGGTCCAGGCCGCCTCGGCGGCCGGTTCGACCGTACGGATGTAGTCGCGCTCCCACCGCAGCAGATGCGGCAGGTCGGCGGGCCGCGCGGGGCGGGTGACGGCCGTCGGTCCGGGGATGCTGGGCATGGTGTCACGGTACGGCGCCCGCCGCGCCGGCCGGCGACCGGGCCGACGCTACTCCGGGCCGGCGGGCTTGCGGTCGACGGGGGTGACCGGGGTGAGGGTCTCCTCCTGGGTGCGGCGGGGGCCGGACCAGGGCGCGGGGACCGCGTCGAAGAGGTAGGCGAAACCGTAGGCCAGGTCCTCGTAGTTGACCCGCCAGCCGCGGAAGTGCGGCCACGCCTCCTCGGCGGTCCGCTCCAGCGGGTAGCCGTTGGCCGCCGCATGGGCGACGGCCGCGGCGAACTCCTCGTACGGCAGCCGGATCGCGGCGTCGGGCGAGGGATCGGCGTTGTACGGGATCCGCCAGATCCCGGCGATGTCCCGCAGGCAGACGAAGCCCGCCCGCAGGGCGAGCCTGGCCTCGGCCTGCGGGCGCCCGGGGTTGAGGGCGAGCTGCATGGCGGCGGCGTCCATGACGGCCAGCAGGGCGATCAGCCAGCTGCGGTCGGGCTGCGGGGAGCGGAACCGGCTGAGCACCGTGTAGCTGGTGTGGCTCTCGCTCACCTCGGCCGCCCACCGCTCCCAGTTGCGGAACAGTTCGGTGAGGCTGTCGGTGAGCCCGATCTGGGCGTAGCGGGCGAGGATCTCCGGCCCCCAGGGCGGGTTGCCGGCCCGGGCCTGCAGCAGGGTCACCTCCGCCTCGCGGCGGGAGTACGCGGCGTACAGGGTCGGCAGGTAGCCGATCTGGAGGCCGATGGTGATCGGGCCGGTCGCCGCGGCGATGAAGTCGATGACGGTGAGGTCGACGTGGTGGCTGCTGGCGAAGCCCAGCGTGAACAGCGACGAACCGGCCTCCCGCAGCGCGTCGATCGGGTCGAGGTCGCTGACGGCGGCCTGCAGCATGGCGTAGCCCGCCCAGAACGCGACCAGCCAGCCGATGAGGTTGGCGAGGATGGACACCGCGGCCACCGGTACGAGGACGCGGTCCTTGGCCTCGGGCGTGCGGCAGCGGTCCGCGACGAACTGGAAGGGCAGGTGGACCGCCATGTGCACCAGGCGCGTGAAGCTGGACCGGGTGGGCCGCGGGATCACCAGCGTGCGCAGCACCGACGAGAAGGTGCCGAACACGACCAGCGCGCCCACGAGACCGGTCAGGACGCGCACGGGAGTTCCCTCCCCGGCCGGTTCACAGCACCCGCCGGCGGACCAGTGCGGCCAGCACCAGCACGCCGGGGAGCAGGGGCAGCCATACGGTGACGATGCGGTACGCCAGCACCGCGGAGGTCGCGGCCACCCCGGTCGCCCCGGCGGTGACCAGCGCCAGGGCCAGGGCGACGTCCAGCGAGCCGAGTCCGCCCGGCGTCGGCAGCAGGGCCGCCGCCGCGCTCCCCGCCAGGTACGCCACGGCCACGTGCGCGGCCGGGACCGGCGCGTGCAGCGACCGTACGACCGCGACCAGCACCGCGGCGTGCATCACCGGGAAGGCCAGGGAGCCCGCCCACAGGGCCGCCACCCGCGCTGAACGGCTGTGCACGGCCCGGACGTCGGTGGCGACCGTGCCGAGGAACGAGCCCACCGTGCGGCGGATGTGGCGCACCGACAGCAGGACGACCAGGACCAGGCAGAGCGCCGCCCCGGCCATCAGCGCGACGTCGAGGCCGGGCCGACCGGGCACGACCTTGCGCATGTCCAGGGCGTGCGGGAAGGCCGCCAGCAGGACGACCAGCAGCCCGATCCGCACCACGCAGGCCGCCAGCGCCCGCACGGTCAGCGCGGCCGCGGAACGACTGGGCGACAGGCCGCAGCGCAGCAGGAAGCGCAGGTTGACGGCGTTTCCGCCGACGCCCGCCGGGAGGATGTGGTTGGCCGCCGAGGCCGCGAACTGGGTGGCCAGCAGGCGTCCCGGGGGCAGTTGTTCCAGCACGGCGCCTTGCTGGGCGGCCGCCGAGCACACCCAGGCGAGCAGCGTCGCGGCCCCGGCCGCCAGCAGCCACTCGGCGTCGGCGGAACCCAGCCGGTCGGTACCGGCGTCGACCATCGGCCACTGCCGCAGGACGATCAGCGCCACCACCAACAGCGGTGCCACACCGACGATCTGACGCACTGGAAGGCGCCGCCACATGCCGTTCTTGCCCTTCCGGTCGCCGCGGTCGCCCCCGCTGCCGTGAGGCGCTCCCCGGCGCTGCCCCTGCCGTACCTACGCACGACCATACGGTGCGGCGACCCGTACCGCTCATCCGGCGGCGCGTCCGGCCCTCCCGTGGTGCGGGACGGGGCCGGACGCGCCCCCGGAGCACCCCGTGCCGGTGGCGTCGGGGCGGGGCGAGGTGCCGGACGGGGGAGGGGCGGACGGCGTGCGGTGCACGGTGCTCGGTGCGCCCGTCCTTCTTCTTCCGGAGTTCCGGTGAACGTCACATACCGACTGGTCGGTGTTCCGGGATATCGTGGCCCGGACGACGTAGGACGTACGCGGAGGGAGTCGCGGTGCGCGCGATCCAGATCACCGAGTTCGGCGGGCCCGAGGTGCTGCGGCAGGTCGACCTGCCCGAACCCGTGCCGGGGCCGGGGCAACTGCTGGTCGAGGTCTCCTCGGCGGGCGTCAACTACGCGGACACGCACATGGTGGAGAACTCCTACCTCTCCAAGGCCACCCTGCCCCTCGTCCCCGGAGCCGAGGTGGTCGGCCGTACCGCCGGGGGCCGCCGCGTCGTCGCCCTCACCGACAACGGCGGCTACGCCGAGAAGGCCGTCGTCGAGGAGTACCTCGCCCACGACGTGCCCGAGGGCGTCACCGACGGCCAGGCCCTCGCGCTGGTCGTGCAGGGCCTCACGGCCTGGCACCTGCTGCGCACCTCCGCCCGCATGGCCGAGGGCGAGTCCGTGGTCGTCCACGCCGCCGCGGGCGGCACCGGCTCGCTCGCCGTGCAGCTCGCCAAGGAGTTCGGCGCGGGACGGGTCATCGCCACCGCCTCCTCCAAGGAGAAGCGCGACCTGGCGCTGGAGCTCGGCGCCGACGTCGCGATCGAGGCGGACGCCGCGGGGCTGAAGGAGCGGCTCGTCGAGGCCAACGGCGGCAGGAAGGTCGACATCGTGCTGGAGATGACCGGCGGCCCGGTCTTCGACGCCTCGCTGGCCGCCCTCGCCCCCTTCGGCCGCCTGGTGACCTACGGACTCGCCTCCCGGGTCCCCCCGGCCCCGGTCCAGGCCGCGCAGCTCATGGGCCGCTCCCGGGCCGTCGTCGGCGTCTGGCTGATGCACTGCCTGGGGCGCCCCGGCATGTACCGCGAGCCGATGGCCGAGCTGCTGGCCATGACCGCCGAGGAACGGCTGAAGCCCCAGGAGGGCGGCAGCTACCCGCTGTCCGAGGTCGCCCGCGCCCACGAGGACCTGCGGGCCCGCCGTACTTACGGAAAACTGACGCTCGACCCGGCGGGCTGACCGCCGCGCGCCGGCCGCGCCCGCGCCCCGCCGTTCGCCTCCGCGCGGAGGCACAATCGACAGCGGAGCACGAAGCCGCGGCCGGCGGCCCGAGGAACGGGAGGGGCCATGGACAGGACCCGCTTCGCCCCCGACAGGGGGCTGACCACCCGCATGGTGGTCACCATGTTCATGATCGGGCTGCTCTACGTCGTGTTCGTGGGCGTCCTGCTGGCACTGCTGCGCGGTGCCTGGCCGCTGATTTTGATCCTCGCGGGCGGGCTGTTCATCGCCCAGTTCTGGTTCAGCGACCGGATCGCCGCCTTCAGCATGGGCGCCCGCGAGGTCACGCCCGAGCAGGCCCCCGAACTGCACGGCGTCGTCGACCGGATCTGCGCCCTGGCCGACATGCCCAAACCCCGCGTCGCCATCGCCGACAGCGACGTCCCCAACGCCTTCGCCACCGGGCGCAACGAGAAGGCGGCCCTGGTGTGCGCCACCACCGGGCTGCTGCGCCGGCTGGAGCCCGAGGAGCTGGAGGGCGTGATCGCCCACGAACTGTCCCACGTCGCCCACCGGGACGTGGCGGTCATGACGATCGCCTCCTTCCTGGGCGTCCTCGCCGGGGTGGTCACCCGCATCGGCCTGTGGGGCGGCCTCGGGCGCAACAGCCGGGACCCCGGCACCGCGATCGTGGTCATCCTCATCCCACTGGTCAGCGCACTCGTCTACTGCGTCAGCTTCCTGCTGACCCGGATGCTCTCCCGCTACCGCGAGCTGTCCGCCGACCGCTCCGCCGCGCTGCTCACCGGGCGGCCGTCCGTGCTGGCGTCGGCGCTGACCAAGGTCTCCGGTCAGATGGCCCGCATCCCCACCGAGGACCTGCGCAAGGCCGAGCCCTTCAACGCCTTCTACTTCGTCCCCGCCTTCGCCGGCGGGCAGAGCCTGGCCCAGCTGCTCTCCACGCACCCCACCCTCGAGCAGCGGCTGCAGCAGCTCGGCCGGATCTCCGTCGAGCTGGGGCGGCGCTGATGGGGTTCCTGGACACGCTGCTCGGCCGCAGCAAGCCCGTCAGGCCCGACCTGGACCAGCTGTTCGGGCTCCCCTCGGCGGCCGTGACCCTGGAGGCCGCGGCCGGATTCCGCCCCACCGGTGTGGGCTCCGTCTGCTTCGCCGCCGTGGAGGGGGGCGCGTTCGCCGAGGTCCAGCAGGACGTGCGGGCGCTCCTCGACATGGACACCGGCCAGGGCGCCGTCCCGGTGGAGTCGGTCCGTGACGCGTACGGGTACAGCTGGCTGGTCGTCCGGCGCCCGGCACAGGACCTGCCGGTCCTGGTCGGCGACCTCCACGCGGTCAACTCGGCGCTGGAGGGGCACGGCTTCGGCCCCCAGCTGCTCTGCTCGCTGGCCGCCTTCCGCGACGACGCGGGGCGGTCGCTGGCGCTGGTCTACCTCTACAAACGCGGGTCGTTCTACGCGTTCGCCCCGCTGGCGGGGGAGAAGCGCGACAACCCCCTGGAACTCCAGGTCAAGGCGCTGCTCGGGAACGACCTGCGCCTCGAGGAGGACCTCGGCCGCTGGTTCCCGCTCTGGGGCGCGCCGGGCCTGGGCGGCTGAGGCCCCGGACGGGCGCGCCGGCGCCGCACCGGCGTTTGCGGCCTCAGCCGGCGAAGACGCCGATGCCGTTGGCGACGAGGCGTTCCGTGCCGCCCGCCGGGTGGTTGCGGACCTTGACGGCGGCCGCGCCGGGGGAGCGGGTGACGAGGGTGGAGGAGCCGCCGCCGTCGAGGTTGACGGCCGCCTGGGCGCCGATGCCGGACATCAGGGAGGCGAGTTCGAGGACCGACAGTCCGGCGCGGGACTCGGCCCTGCCGTCCAGGGCCAGCAGGTACATCACCCGCCCGCCCGCGCCGTAGCCCGCCGCCGTGCGGGTCGCCGCGACGCCGTTCTCCAGCCCGGCCAGCGGAAATCCGTCGCGCAGGATCGGACAGCCCCCGACGGCGAAGCGGTAGCCGTCGCCGTACGCGGAGGCCACCAGCCGCTGCCGCACGTCCACCGTGTCACCGGGTTCCAGCGTGCGCAGCGCCTCCGCGCCCGCCTCCCGGCCGACGAGGACCACCGCGTCCGGCGGGATCTCGCCCTCTCCCGGACGATCGGCGACGTCGACGACCTCGCCCTGGCTGACCGTGACCTCGTAGGTGTCGTCGCTGCACGGGGCCCCGCGCCTGATGTCGTCGCCGCAGGCGGCCCGGAGCCGGGAGGCGCTGCCCCAGTCCGAGGTGTACGCCCCCACGCCGCCGACCGGGAGCGCGTACTGGTTCAGTCCGTCCAGCGCCACCGTGCCCTCCTCGAAGCCGACCGAGCCCGCCAGCCGGAGCCGGTCGAGCCGGGCGACCCCGTCGGTCCCGACCCCGAGGACGTCCTCGGTCGACGTGCCGGGCGGGAGCCTGGGCCCGAAGCGCTGGCCCAGGGGCACCGCCGACTTCAGGGTCCGCCCGGCGGCGATCGCCGGCCCGACCGGGGCACCGGTCGCGGGCACCCCGGGGTGCTGGCTCTCGCTCATGTTGAAGAAGTCGGCGTTGATGCCGCCCACGGCTCCGGCGGCGTTCGCGAGCGCCGAGACCTTGCCGCGGCCGGCGACGACGCCGGGGTGCAGCAGGTCCACCGCGACGCCGGGGTTGCGCAGGTCCACCGTCAGCAGGTGCCCGCGGGTCGTGCCGTGGGCTCCCCGGTAGGTGAACGTCCGGTAGTCCACGCCCGGGACGAGCACGGTGGTCGCGCCGTAGCGCAGTCCGTCACCGGCGACCGCCGCGACGGCGCCGCTCGTGCCGCCGAGCAGCGCGCTCCACGCCAGCGCCGCCGAGATCGCCAGGCGCACCCGGCGGGGTCGTCGAGTCACGTCGCTCCAGCCCGAGAACCGATTACCTGACGAGAGGTCAATGGTTGCCCGGGCCGGCGGGGTTGTCGCACCACCACGCCGCATACGAGGGGATCCGACTCGATACGGTGAAAAGCCGGAGGGAAGCGGACCGGCCGGGCGGGGTGCGGCGGCCCAGTCGCGAGGGCCGCCCCTTGGCCGCCCCGGTCGCGTCAGCCGGGGAAGGCGTAGACCGTGGTCGCGTGCGCCGCGGGCTCGCCGGCGCCTTCCGGGGTGAGCTCGATGTCGATGAACGCCAGCCGCCGCCCGAGCTTGGTGACCCGCGCGGTGACCAGGACGTCGGTGCCCATGACGGCCCGCTGGAAGGTCGTCGACTGCTGGACGGTCGTCATGGGCCCGTAGCCGCCGCGCGCCGCCGACACCGCGATCACGGTCGCCGTGTCGGCGGCGGCCATCAGCGCCTGGCCCGACAGCGCGCCGCCCTCCCGGGCCAGCCGGTCCGACCAGGGCAGCCGCAGCACGGCGTGCCGCTCCCCCGTCTCCTCGACGGTGAGCCCCAGGTCCTGCACCCAGGGCGCGAAGTTGTCGGCCAGGACCTTGTCCGCCTCGGCGGTGGTGATCGTCACGGCGGACATTCTGACCCACCGTCGGGGGCGCGCACCAGGGCGCGGGAAGCCTCGGGCGCGTCCGGCCGCTCGTCGCGCGCGAGGCTTACATTCCGTTGCAGGTATATAGCCTCGGGAGTATATTGGGGAGCGTGTCCATACCCTTCGACGTGCTGGCCGAGCCGACGCGACGGCGGATCCTCGATCTGCTCCTGGAGCGCCCCCGTCTCGTCGGCGAACTCACCGAGCACCTCGGCCTCAGCCAGCCCGGTACGTCCAAGCACCTGCGCGTGCTCCGCGAGGCGGGCCTGGTCCGCGTGCGCGCCGAGGCGCAGCGCCGCTGGTACGAGCTGCGCCCCGAGCCCCTGCGGGAGGTGGACGCCTGGCTCGCGCCCTACCGCGGCCTGTGGGGCACCGGCCTGGACGCGCTGGAGCGGCACCTGGACGCCATGCCCGACGAGATGGAGGAGCCATGACCACGGACACCGGCGAGACGCTGACCACCACGGACGGCCGGACCGCGCTGCGGATGGAGCGGCGGCTCGCCCACCCGCCGGAGAAGGTGTGGCGGGCCCTGACCGAGCCCGGGCACCTGTCGAAGTGGTTCCCCTCCGACCTGGAGATGGAGCCGCGGCTGGGCGGCAAGGTCCGCTTCCCGTTCCGGCACGGCGAGGGCGAGACCATGGAGGGCGAGGTCGTCGAGTGGGACCCGCCGCACGTCGTCGCCTACACCTGGGACGAGGACGTGCTGCGCTGGGAGCTGATCCCGGAGTCCCTCGGCTCCGTCCTGATCCTGACCCACACCTTCGCCGACCGCCCGGGCGCCGCCAGCTTCGCGGCCGGCTGGGACGCCTGCATCGCCGGAATCGACCCCGAACTGGCCGGCGAGCCCGCGCCCGGCCCGGGGGACATGAAGGCGGCCCACGAGCGCTACGTCAAGGAGTTCGGCCTCGACCGCGGTGCCGCCGAGGAACTGCCCGTCGGCTGGCGGATCCGCTTCGAGCGGCAGCTGACCCAGCCCGTGGCGACCGTGTGGAAGACCCTGCTCGGCGGGGTGGCCGCGCCCGAGATCGGCGGACCCGTGCCGCGCGGCTTCGTCGTGGGCGACTTCGCCGCCGGGCCGGTGAGCGAACTGCGCCCGCAGGAGGTGCTCGCCTATCCCTGGGACCTCCACGGCCGCCACGAGGGCACCGTGCGCTGGGAGCTGACCCGGGGCACCGGGCACGGCGCGCGGCTCGTCCTCACCCAGACCGGTGTGCCCGACGTGCCCGCCGCCCACGCGCTGGACGTCTGGCGTGACCGCGTGGAGAGCCTCGCGGCGAAGCTGGCCACGATGCCGCGCTGACCCGTGGACCTCGCTGACCCGCTGACCCGCTGACCCGCTGACCCGTGGACCTCGCTGACCCGCTGGCCCGTGGACGGCACGGCGCCCGCCCTCACAGGCGGTCCCGTGCCTCCTCCAGGAACTCACGGGTGGGGCCCGCGGGCAGCGCCTGGGCGCTCATCCGGTCAAGGGCCTCGCGGAACCGCGAGACGTCCTCGCGTTCGTCGAGGTAGACGGCGCCGATCAGGCTCTCCGCGTACGCGATGTCCGGCAACTCCGGCAGCGGGAAGCGGAAGATGTGGAACGGCCCGTACATCGCCGGGTGCGGCCCCGAGGCGAACGGCAGCACCTGCAGCCGCACCTGGGGCATCGCGCACGCCTCGATCAAGCGGTCGATCTGCCGGCGCATCACCTCGGGCCCGCCGATGGGACGTCGCAGCACCGTCTCGTCCAGCACGACCCACAGCAGCGGCGGGTCGTCGCGGGTGAGCAGCGCCTGCCGCTGCATCCGCAGCGCGACGCCGCGCTCGATCTCCTCCTGCGAGGCGTGCGGCCGGCCCGCGCGCAGCACGGCCTGCGCGTACTGCGGGGTCTGCAGCAGCCCGGGGACGTAGTGCGGCTCGTAGGCGCGGATCAGCTCGGCGGAGCCCTCCAGGCTGACGAAGGCGCTGAACCACTCCGGGAGCACGTCGCGGAAGCGGTGCCACCAGCCCGGGCGGTTGGCCTCGCGGGCCAGCTCCAGGAAGTTGGCGATCTCGGCGGGCGCGGTGACGCCGTAGGTGAGGAGCAGCTTCTCCACGTACGGGATCCGCAGGCCCACCTCGGCCTTCTCGATGCGGCGCACCGTGGCATGAGTGACGTCCAGGGCGCGGGCCGCCTGCTCGTAGGAGAGCCCGGCCCTCTCCCTGAGGTCCTGCAAGCGTCTGCCGAGTACCACCCGCAGTACGGTGGGAGCGCTTGCCGCCCGCGCTTCAGTCACGGTCAATCTCCTCCAACACCGCTGATCCCCGCGTAGTTTGTCATGACGTCAGGGCGCGGCACAGCATGTTGGCGACGCTTTGCAAAGTGCAGAACGCGTCATGCCGTGGTCCTTCGACACAGTTGACGTGCCGTCGGGCACATCTGACGTGGTGGCCGCTCCTCCGGTGACGGGTCGCCGCCGAGCGCGGCCCTCGGGCAGGACCGTCCGGACGGTCGCCGCCCCGGCCCAGGCCCCGGTGTCACGCGGGATCCGGGCCTGGGGTTACGGCGGGGCGCGGCTCACCCGCCGGGACGGCGACCCCGGCCGTGCTCCTCCCGGCCCGAGGCGTACGCGCTCCCCGGGGAAGTCTTAGGACGGACGCCCGGCGGGTTCCGGACCGGGTGCCTCCCGGCCGCCCTGGTCGAGCCGGGCTCAAGCGGCCACCGTGGGTGCGGTCAGATCGTGGACGGCGGACCGGAGTTCGGGGTGCGCGTCGAGGTGCCAGCCACCGGTCAGCGCGCGGCGCAGATCCCGCAGCGCGCTCTCGGCGTCGGTGCCCTTGGCCAGGTGGCTGTAGACGGCGGCGACGGCCGGGGTGCGGCTCTGCCCGGCGTGGCAGTGGAGCAGGACCCGCTTGCCCTCCCGCCGCAGCCGCAGTACCTGGCGGGCGGCCTGGTCCACGACGTGGTGGAGGTTGGCGTTCGCGCCCTCGCTGTCCACCAGCCAGACCCGGACCTGCTCGACGTCGGCGCCGGGCAGGAGCGGGTCCGAACCGACACGGCAGAGCGAGACCACGGCGTCGACGTCGACCGGCTCGGCGCCCTGCGCCAGGGCCAGGTTGCCCATGATCACCCCGTCGTCGTGCGGGTGGGGAACGGCGAAGCCGGCGTGGCCGCCGGCCGGCAGTCGGGGTGCCGAGGGCCAGCCGGTGTTGTCGTCGCTCCCGCCCCGGGCGGTGAGCACTGCCAGCCGGACGAGGTCCGGAGCGGTCAGGCCCGGCCAGCCGTGGACGGCCTGCTGCCAGTCCAGCGGGATGGCGGAGCAGCCCCAGCGTGCGCCGAGCAGGGCGCCGGTGATCGCCGCGACGGTGTCGGTGTCCGTGCCGGCCCGCACGGCCGCTTCCAGGGCGTGGCGCAGGTGCTGGGCGGGGAAGTGGCCTTGGGCGGGGTTCAGTTCGGGGACGGTGGTGTGGGTGATGGCCGACCAGGCGGCCTGGAGCGCGTGGACGACCCAGCCGTTGTTGGCGAAGTGGTGCGGGGGGTGGGTCTGTGCCTCGTCCAGCCGCTCGGCCCATGTCTTTCGGCGTTCGGGCGGGAGCAGGGTCAGGCCGTCGCGCACGCCGTCGAAGGTGCCGTGCAGTACGGCGGT